>NZ_CP186486.1:0-59783 GCF_049348705.1 Candidiatus Paracoxiella cheracis
TAAACTTCCTCTTGTATTGGCAAGCAATTGAAATCGATAAAGTGTTTTAGGGTTTTAAAGCAATTACAAGAGGTGCCCTTGAGTCTTTTTCAAGTCTGTAGCTGAAGACGTTATCCTGTGATAATATGATGCGCTTTCTTAGACGGTATTATGGGCCCGTAGCTCAGGCGAAACGGCCCAGCAAAAAGATCCAGTGAATCTTTTTGCCCGTTGAGCGCCGCCCATGGATGGGTGGCCGTGTGCATAGAGAAGTATGTATATATTAGTACAGGGATGTACGGAAGATATCGAAAAATTATGGGCCCGTAGCTCAGTTGGATAGAGTATCTGGCTTCGAACCAGGCGGTCGGCGGTTCGAATCCGTCCGGGCCCGCCAATTAATCACTATAAAACAATATGATAAAGCCCATTCGTTTTGTTTATTTTTCTTTCAACTACCATTTTCCTAAAAAAAGTCCTAAAAAAATTAGCGTGTGCTCTCAATTTTGTTCAATCCGCGCACGTAAACACGCCGCATCTTGGCTTTGTTGCCTAACTAAAACATGAACAATCTATGTAATTTTTGCTGTCTATATTATAATCAGCACCCCAGGGTTTTCCAGCAGAAGGCGGTTCATATGCCAAATAAATATCCAAACAAAAAAGGCTGGACGATTCCCAAGCAGAAATACAAGGTGAGCAATTGGCGTGAATATAATAATGCATTACGCAATCGTGCCAATATTGAAATCTGGATATCCGATGATATTATTCATTCGTGGTATGAAAAAGATCGTGTGTATGATGGCAAAGGCGCACCCCAAAAGTTCACGGATCTTGCGATCATTACGTGCCATGAAATTCGGCAAGTTTTTCGTTTAGCGTTGAGGCAATGTCAAGGGTTTATGAATTCAATTTTCAAGATGAAAGCCCTTAATATAAAATCACCGGATTACAGTTGCTTGTCAAAACGGTTAGCGCTTTTAACTATTCAGTCGCCTCGTTACAGGAAAACGGAATCGGCAGATAAAAGCGTTGTGGCTATCGCCCTTGACTCCACTGGGTTAAAACGGTTTGGCAGAGGTGAATGGCATCAGGAAACATATACATTATCAGCCAAACGGAGTTGGCGTAAATTGCATATAGCCGTTGATAATAAACATATTATTCATGGTAATGATTTAACGGATCGCTTTACGGCGGATTGCCAAAGCGTTGCAACGTTATCAAAGCAACTTACTTGCAAAGTGGGCCATGTCAGCGCCGATGGTGCCTACGATAAGAATCCTGTTTATGAAATATTATCAAATTACTTTAAAGGAGCCGCTATAATAATTCCGCCTGATAGTGATGCTGTTTATGATAAAAATAATCATACACAACGTAATGGTAATGTTAAGCAACTAAAAGCATTGGGCCGAATCGCTTGGCAACGAATAAGACAATACGGTTATCGGAATTATTCAGAGTTGGCGATTCAACGTTACAAAAGAATATTGGGTAGTACGTTACATGCTCGAGATTTTGTACGGCAAAAAATCGAATCAATGATCGGTTGTGGTGTTTTAAATAAAATGACGCGGCTAGGAATGCCAGCAAGTTATCGTTGCGCCTAAATTTTGAGACACAAACAAAGGCGTGGGGTTAGGCAACAAAGCCGAATAATATCATCGGAGGGTCTGTAAATAAGATTGTGTAAATGCGATAGTCAGGGAAAGGTCGTTAAAATTATACGGAGTCTTTGACTATGGCAATGAAAACCAATAAATTAGATCCACAGGTTGTGGAATATTTTCTCAAACATACCAAGACCGCATCTGATATTTTCGGTGATACTGGTTTGTTAAAGGAGTTAAAAAAGGCACTGACGGAGCGTATTCTGGAAGGGGAGCTGACGGACGCGCTGGGTTATGCAAAACACGAAGTGTCTGGCAACAATAGTGGTAATTCCCGCAATGGGCACAGCCAAAAAACGATCAAAACAACAGATGGCGAGATGACCATTGAGGTTCCTCGTGATCGTAACAATGAGTTTGTACCGCAATTGATTCCAAAACATCAAACCCGCTTTGATGATTTGGATGACAAAATTATGAGTCTTTATGCACGGGGTATGACTACCCGTGATATTCAAGATCAGTTGAAAGATTTGTATGGCACAACTATTTGTTCGAGTCTCATTTCTACAGTAACCAACGAAGTGATTGAAGAAGTGAAGGCTTGGCAAAGTCGTCCGTTGGACAAGGTGTATCCGATTGTGTATTTGGACGCTTTAGTGATTAAAGTGCAGCAAGATAAAAAGGTTATCAATAAGGCATTGTATTTGGCTTTAGGAATTAATATCGATGGGCAAAAAGAATTGCTAGGTATTTGGATTAGCCAAAATGAGGGCGCTAAATTCTGGTTGAATGTATTAACGGAGTTAAAAAATCGAGGCCTAGAAGATATCCTGATTTGTTGCGTTGACGGGCTAACGGGCTTTCCTGATGCGATTGGCGCTGTGTATCCTAACACTCAAGTACAGCTTTGCATTGTACACATGGTGCGGAATTCATTGCGCTATGTGGGTTGGAAAAAGAAAAAAGAAGTGGCCGCTGACTTAAAAGCTATTTATTCGGCCAGTACGGTTGAAGAAGCAGAATTGGCGCTGACGAGTTTCTCTGAGAAATGGGATGCTGAATTTCCCTCGATTGCCAAAAGTTGGTTGACTCATTGGGAGCGCATTGTGCCATTTTTTGCTTATCCGGCAGAAATTCGGAGGGTGATTTATACCACTAACGCTATTGAATCACTGAACATGAGTATCCGAAAAGTTATTAAAAATAAACGAGTTTTTCCGTCGGACGATGCCGCTTTAAAACAACTCTATTTAGGGTTAAAAAATATAGCCAAAAAATGGACCATGCCGATTCGAGACTGGGGTGCCGCCATGAATCGTTTTGCCCTTATGTTTGAAGATCGCCTGGCGGATTTTGTATAAAACTTAAAATTCATAAGAGAGGAAATTAATTTGAACGCAATGTAGTTTTTGATAAAATTAAAAAATCAGTTAACACAATGGCTGATTCATAATTCTGACTGACGCGATTTACACAAACTAATAAACAGTCCCTTCATGTTTTAGTTAGGCAACAAAGCCAAATTGATTTATAATGCCACTGATTGATGGTTTTTTATCTAAACCAGACTCATAAAGCCGATTGATGGTCTGATTACTTGTATCGATATCCATCTTGCCTAACATCTCAAGGAGATCAGATTTGCATTGGTCAATGACGGCTTGACATCGTTGCTGCGCCCCTGATGAATCCTGTCGCTCCACCCATTGAGATAATAGCATTTCGTAATCGGCTAATCGCGCCAGTTGAAAATCAAAACGGGTTATTTCTGATAAGCTTATAAGACTTGCTTTTGCGACCTCTGATGTGAACGCCGCAGACAATGATCCACCCTTCTCTACATAGTGTCTAGCGCCGTGGCGAGCAAATTGCTCTGCTTGAACCACCAAATCATCGCCACAGCTACCATCTGTTTTGGTTTGAAGCGCGTAAGCATTCCATTGATCTTGAGCATGCTTTTGCAAACAAATGGGATACCAATGATTACCTGTATTTTGGGGTATCACGATGGTTGTTGTCGTCGGCTCATCCATTAAAAACTTTAAGTGCGCAAGATCATCATTGCTCAAAAAATTTTCTCTACCCATTCTCCCGGAGATATAAGCATCCGTTGCAGGCCACAGAATTTCGAGACCCGTAAGCCGGCTTTGGAGTTGAGAAAGCTTTTCGCCAATCTCATGATCCCAACGCCACCCCTCTGGCATCTCCCGAACGAGTTGCGCTCTAAGTTTTGCCAAGGTTTTATCGGCATCTGGATTTGCTTGGAAAAAATCATATCGTCGTTTGAATAAACGCCCTTTTCGTTCTGGCATAAAGCTACCTTTATCTTTAATTAAATTAACATTAACCGAGAGATCCAGCTCAGCTAAAATAATGCAACTGAACGTACAGATTACTTGTATCAAAAAAATATTAAGGTTTTATGAAAAAATACATAAATTTTGGGGTTTATTTTTGCTCAAAATTTACCACCTGCGCATTTTTTGTGTTTGTTACGATAATGGGATAATGGGACATTATCGTAGAATGTTGATAGAATAAACAAAAGAAGAAGAGGGCGGTTCGTTTAGTTCAAAAAATAACCGTTCTAAAGAAAAGGAACCCGTTGTGCAAATAAATAACAAAAAGGACGTTATTGCTTGTCATTCTGCTGCTGATGATTTGGAGGACGTGTATTACGAACCGGATGTCATTGATCAGCAAGCCTCGATGAGTGAGAGTACGCGTCGGGCCTACTATTCGGATCTTCAGGACTTCCTGACAAAAACGGGGAGGGCACTGCCCACCGATATTGAATCGGTGTTGCAGTATCTTGAAGCATGTACCGATCAGGTGAATCCCCGTACCTTACGACGACGACTCAGCATGATCCGAAAATGGCATCAACTGCATCGTATGCCAGACCCCACCCATGATCTTTCGATCAAAGAAAAAATCACCGCAATCGCACGAACGCACGGCACACCGAAAGTGAAAGCGAAAGCCCTGCGTTTGCCCGCGCTGTTGCAGTTAATTGCATATTTAGAGACGCACTCGTCCTTACTATATATAAGGAATAAAGCACTCTTATTGATAGGCTACTTTGGTGCGTTTCGCCGGTCTGAGTTGGTGAACTTAGTCTGGGAGTCTATTGATTTTGTACCGGAAGGGATGACGATTCAATTGCCGCGCAGCAAAACCGATCAAAGTGGGGAGGGGTTTGTGTGCGCCATTCCGTTTGGCCCCGATCATTACTGCCCTGTGCGCGCCCTTTTGGCGTGGCGCGATGCCTCAGGACAGTACGAAGGGTATCTTTTTCGTCAGATCACGAATCAAGGCAAGGTACTTGAATCACCCATTTCATCGCACCATTGGAACAACGAATTAAAACGCCTCGCCCATCACGCTAAGTTGCCGAATGCCGAGCAGATTACCAGCCACTCCTTGAGGCGCGGTTCGACCACTGAAGCCGCGAGCCGTGGTGCGCCGTTAATGACCTTAAAGCAACACGGCCGTTGGCGATCCGGTAATTCAGTTTTAGAATACATCGAGGAGGGCAGACGCTTCAAAGATAGTGCTGCTAAGTTATTATTCGATTTTTAAAGAACCATGTAAACTCTATTAAAATTTATGCCACTATCTTTAATGTGCTACTCAAGAGTTAATGAATGCAAACACCATCTGATATTCTAAAGCAAGTATTTGGATACGATAATTATCGTCCATTGCAAAAAACCATTATTAATAGTGTCATCGCTGGCGAAGATAATTTTGTCCTGATGCCAACCGGCGGTGGTAAGTCGCTCTGCTACCAAATACCCGCGTTAGTTCGAAAAGGGGTAGCCATCGTCGTTTCACCGCTTATTTCATTAATGCAAGATCAAGTACAAGCGCTGCAAACCAATGGCATTGCGGCGGCTTTTTACAATTCAACACTCACCGGACCGGAATCAAAAAGAATTCTTGCCCAACTCCATAATAATGAACTGGATCTACTCTACGTAGCACCCGAAAAGTTAATGTCAGATACCTTTCTCGAACGCCTCAATACTGTTGATATCAGTTTGTTTGCTATCGACGAAGCGCATTGTGTCTCTCAATGGGGTCATGATTTTCGGGTTGAATACCTGGAGCTGGGGCGATTACGTGGACTTTTTCCTGATATTCCGATCATCGCATTAACGGCCACAGCGGATAAACAAACACGCCAGCATATTTTAAAAAGTTTAAATTTAGAAAACGCACACGTACATATTGCGAGTTTCGATCGCCCTAATATTCGCTATACGGTCGTAGAAAAGCAAAGGCCCTTTAACCAATTGACCGCTTTTCTAAAAAGTAGAACCCACGATTTTGGGATTATTTACTGCCTGAGTCGTAAGCGGGTTGAAGAACTAGCTACCAAATTGCAGAAACAAGGGTATCATGCTCTACCCTACCACGCGGGGCTCGGTGCGCAACAGCGTCAACTAGCACAAACAGCATTTCAACAAGATGACGTAAATATCATTGTGGCAACCATTGCGTTTGGCATGGGCATTGATAAACCCAATGTTAGATTTGTGGTCCATTATGACCTGCCTAAAAATATAGAAGCTTATTATCAAGAAACAGGACGTGCGGGTCGTGATGGCCTGCCCTCCGAAGCATTGCTACTGTATGGATTACAAGATTGCGTTATCATCAAGCACTTTATTGAAAATAATTCCGATAAGGATCAAAAAAGAATAGAATCGCACAAATTAAATTGCATGATTGGCTTAGCAGAGGCGACCACCTGTCGTCGTCGCGTGTTATTGAATTATTTTAATGAGTCATTAGAGAAAGCCTGTGGTAACTGCGATATTTGCTTAAACCCACCCGAAACGTATGATGCAACCATTCATGCGCAAAAGGCTTTATCTTGTGTCTATCGTGTTGATCAGCGCTTTGGCGCCAACTATATTATTGATGTATTACGCGGCAAAGACAATGTACGCATGAAGCACTTGGGCCATGATCACTTATCAACCTACGGGATTGGCAAAGACACCAGTCACGAAGAATGGCACAGTATTTTTCGTCAACTCATTCATTTAGGATATCTTGAGCAAGATATCGCGAACTATTCTGTTTTAAAACTAACAGCGCAAGCAAAACTAATTCTAAGTGGCCAGGAAACCTTAATGCTGGCTAAGGCGCGCATCAAAGTGCATCGCACACACAAAGCGACTAGTCCAAAACCCAATACAGGGCTCTGTCGCAATTAATTCACGTAAATACAATATTGCTTATGCGCATTTTTCCTGGTCGCAATTAGGCTGCGAGTGCATAGAATTGTTCAAACACAGCCATATTAGCAGCATTTTTATACTGACCTTTTTGGAGCATGTGATGTAATTCAATCCCAGCTAAAGTTGCCTCAGCTGTATCAAACGATTTAAATCCCATCATCGGTTTTATAATTCTTTTAATGCTGCGATGATCTTGCTCCACAATATTATTTAAATATTTTATGTCACGAACAAAAATAGTTATGAAAACTCCACAAATCATCGATAATAATGTCAATATTAAATTAATCGATTTTAAGGCTGATTTATTTGATCCACTTTTATCAATGGTAACTTTCTTTGGTAGCCCATGAGTCCCGATCGCTTTCTTGAAAAAGCGTTTCGCCGCTTGTTTATCGCGTTGTTTCGATAGTAAAAAGTCGATCGTATTACCCTCTTTATCAACAGCGCGATATAAATAATGCCAATCGCCTTTTACTTTGATGTAGGTTTCGTGCATTCTCCAACTACCACCGACAGGAGATTTATGTTTTTTCCGGAATTCTGCTTCCAATAAGGGCGCGTATTTAATAACCCAACGATTTATTGTGGAGTGATCTACATTGACTCCTCTTTCTAGCATGAGTTCTTCAATATTTCGGTAGCTCAGCGCGTAAGCTAAATACCAGCGCACCGCCATCAAAATAATCCCCTTCTCAAAATGGCGCCATTTGAAATTGATCATATCACATCCTTCTACGTAGATAATTCACTATAAGCCATCAATTATACACACCGGCTTCGAGATTTGCGACACAACCTGTTTTTTCAGGTGTTGGTCCATGATACGCAATTGATAGCGCAAAATCCGATAAGGCATCAGAGGATCGGGCTTTCGTTGATGCTCTACCAGCGTGTACAAATAGCCAGGCTGTTCATTGAGCTCGACAGCATAGAGGATATCGGCCATGGAGCTTTGTAATGCATCATCAATAAAGCTACTCTTTTGTAATTCCAGTGTGTTTAAATCCACGACCTGACGAATCCGCTCTGGCAAATGCTGCTCAAAGAATTCGGTCGCGACACGGACATCCGACATCGCTGTACGGAAATAGCTATCATGAGGGTTGTTAATTTTTTTCATTTAAATCTCGACGATGATGGGCGCCCGCAGCTTTGACTGCTGCTTGCGCGACCTTAAATGGAAAGTGAGCATCCTGGAGCACCTGCGCCAAGTGTTGCTCTTTTGGTTGACGATCCCCATCCGGCAACATTTGCCATTCTGCCAGAGCAACAGATTCAGCGCGAACGATTTCGGGGTCCAGTTCCGCCATTGCTGAGGCAATGCAAATCGGGTCAATCTTCGCTGCATGCAATTGCTCACGGATAAATCCATCGCCATGATCGTGATATTGGCGCCTAATCGATCGTGCCCGATGTAGATCACCCAAGACATGCGTTTCTTCCAAGTGAAGCAGAACAGCAGCAATCCGCGCTTCGCCTTCATGATCGCATGGCGACTGACATTGCTTGAGCCGCTTTTCTAATTCACTCAAACTGGAGGGGTGCTCCTGTAACAAACGGTGCGATACATCCAAGAGTTGCCGAAGACGGAAGTCTGCTATCGTCTTACTGCCCACCCATTTTTCAAGATGGCGAATCCGCTTTGCATACCGCAACCGGTTAAGCCAGCGTCTGAGGTGGCAATATCTTTTAAACATACACCAGAGTCTCATCACTACAGGAGCTCCTTGTCAAAGCATGAGGACAGAGTATCAAGTTACTTCTGTTGAGGGAATAGACACTTCTTTCCATTGGACTTTGGATAAATAAAATCCCTTGCCAGTTAGGACAATAATCAAAAAATGTGAGTTTCTAAATCTTAAGCTGTTTTTTGCAGCAATTCGTAGAATTTCTCAGGTGTAAAATTTATTTTATCCAACCATGATTTTACTTGTAGAACTCTCGACTTGATCTGACAGTTGAGATTTATCGGACATATTTTCTGTCCGATAAATCGGATTCTAATTACTCCTCTACCAGTTGCGTGTCGTGATTACTGTGCGCCTTATTCAATTCATCTGCCGACACGCTTGGAATAGTTTTACATAGTTTATCTAATTCTTTTTCTTGTGCCAAATGCTTTGCATCAAGAAAAGTTTGCATGGGTGTTTTTCCATAACAACGCTCGCCGGAATGGGGCCTGACCTCATTATATGTTTTGATCCACGCATCAACGTCTTGTTGTAATTCTTCTAGGGAACGATATATTTTTTTTCGAAAAGCAACATCATAAAATTCTTGTTTAATCGTTTTATGAAAACGTTCACAAATACCATTGGTCTGCGGAGAACGTGCGCGTGTTTTCGAATGGTCAATGTCTTCAACTGCTAAATAAAGTTGATAGGCGTGGTTCTCAATTTTTCCACAATATTCCGTCCCGCGATCCGTGAGCATACGCAGCAATCGGATACCTTGCTCATTAAACCATGGCAATACACGTTCATTTAATAAATGAGCTGCCGTCATCGCTGTTTTCTCCGTGTATAACTTCGCAAAAGCGATTCTGCTATAGGTATCGACAAAAGTCTGCTCATAAATACGGCCAACGCCCTTCATCGTGCCAACATAATACGTATCCTGAGAACCTAAATAACCTGGGTGTTCTGTTTCAATCTCGCCGTGCGCTTCTTTTTCTCGTTTTGATTTTTCTAATGCTTGTCATTGTTCTTCCGTTAATAACATACCGTCTTGCGCCGATTTCGCTTCAAGCGCTTTTAGTCGCTTCTTAAAAGTCTCTAGATCATTACGTAGCCACACCGAACGAACTCCGCTGCTCGATACGATAATGCCTCGCGCCAGTAATTCATTGGCCGCACGTGCCTGACCTAACGCTGGGTTTTCAATAGCCAAAGCAATTACCCCTTCTTCTACATGTAGCGGCACTCTATTTTTTTCATTCGGTTTCTTCTTACTCATATCATGGAGTGCTTCTTCGCCACCATTTTCATAAAGTGTTTTGAAACGGTAAAAACTGTCGCGTGAATAACCCATAACCTTACAGGCTTGTGAAACATTTCCCAATTGTTTAGACAGCTCTAGTAAACCTAATTTGGGTTTGATAATCTTTTCGGATACACTGGTCATAATGACACTCCTCGTGTTGGTTGTTTAAGGTTGGTCAATTAAATTTTACTCTAACTGACCAGGAGTGTCAGATCAAGTCTGAAGGTTTACACATAACGCCTAAAATCATATTCCCCATGCACATTAATATGACGCCAGGTGATAACAGATCCCTGTCCAATTAGCGAGACCATCTCTTCTTGTTCTTTCTCGCTAGCACAGTTGGCCAATAGTTGTGACAAATAGAGATAATTCCACAAGACAACTGAATTTTGGATAATTACTTTGCATGCTATCGCTAACGCTTGTTCTTCTAACTCACCCTGCTGGAATTCTCCACTATTAGCAAAAAATACAGCATTTGCAAATTTGTTCGATAACTCAATACGATTCAGTTGCTTTTCAATGCGTTGTCGTAAAATAACATTATCGTAATATTTTAAAATAAAAATAGATTTAATAATTCGGCCAAATTCTTTTAATGCTTTATATAAAGGATTATGCTTAGCGTAAGAGCTAAGGCGTTTAAATAATTGTGAGGCTGTTGCCTCTTTTAATTTGATGGTAGCCATGAAGAGTAAAATATCATCCCAATTCTCTTTAATCAAAGCCTGGTTGATTTGATCAGACGGCAATATTTTATATTGCCTTTATTTTCATACGCTTTTTTCTTAGAGAAAGAATATATTTTTTGTTTGCTAACGTTTTTGATGCGTGGTGCATAGCTTATCCCCATAAATGGGGATGCAGCAAATATACCTTCTCGGTATCCATGTGTGTCAGTTGAATGAATATCTGATTTATCAACATCATTATCCAACAAGCCGTCATATACATAAGCAGCTTCACGCTCTGAAGCGCTCATCACTAATGAGTGGAAAAGAGCTTGCCGCTCATCAATAAAAGTATAAACACTAACGCCTTTGTCTTTTCCAAAATATTTAAACGATAAACTGGCAATAAGAGAATCAACCTTAACATTAACTTTCCGCCCATCACTTGACGAATGAGTATCATTAACGTCATTCACAAATATTTCTGATAGCGCCAAATCATGGATAAGGTGTACAATGTTCATGTTTACTTTTTTCAGGTTCTTAAGTGAAAAATACCAATTAACCGTGTTGGCAAGCGTATTTGGATTAACGCCGGTCGATACCTGACCCATTTTAGGTATGCCTATGTTACAACCAAGACCAATTATGCCGGCAAAAAATGTTTCTGGACTAGGACGTTTCTTGATATTTTTATTAGCATGATGTTCAAAACAGTTCATCATTTTTGTGGTGCTATCGATGTCTTTTAGCACTTGTAATATTGGCACCAAACCCTGTTGCGATAATAAATCTGCTACATATCCAGTTTCTTTTTCATCTTGTGCAGGGGTTTTAATGATTAGTCTCTTCTTTTCATCAATCTTCAAATATGGATTAAGCCCATCATGATGGCGACGATTAACATGATCGTATAAATCTGACAACCTGCTTTTATAGTCAAGCATCACAGTATCAACATCAACAAAATCCAATAAATCAGCTCTTTTTAGTAGTTCCGTTTTTTCACTTAGCCAGTTTTCATCTGAAATAAGGTAGTCTTGTATTGCCTTGTATCGATATGAATGCTTAAGATTTAGTTTTCCAGATTTAATAGCATCTGCTATATGGATAAAAAGCAATGCTTTGTAAAGCGCAGGGCGAAATTTATTCTCATCGTTAAATAATGCTGACTGCTCTTCTGGTGATAAAAACTCAATGGGTGATTTCTCATCACATTGCCCTTCGTTATCAACAAAGTGTTTAACAGCTTGATAAATATCGGCGCGTGAGGTGGATTCATTAAACATTAAAGTCTGAATAATGCTTGATACACGGTTTTGTAATCGAGCCGAGCCTAATTCTAAATAGTCATATAATTCCTTATTTTTGGCAAAATCACTTAATAAATTTTCACAGAGCTGTAGATATTCTTTTTCTTGTTCAGTTGTGAATTGACGATATTCTTCTAATAAATTTTCAATAGCCGCCACTTTTTCAGAATCGCTAAAAACAGATGATGAGGTAATTTCACTAATCTGCAAGCGTGTCGCGATGCTCGTGATAGATTATTGCCATCCCTGTCAATAATCGACTCGCAATACGCGACAACTTAAATAGCCGCGGACGTCCTCGTCGCCCGCGCTCCGCGACCTCACGGCTCGACTACGCACGGGCTCTCAAATGACTTGACGGCTCGTAAAGATTTTTTGCAGTCGCTTACGCTCGGCAAAAAATCCGAGCCTACCGCGGAATACGCGCCTTCGCTTCGCTCTCCATGGCGCGCATCGAGGGTTATAAGTATGGATTCATCTGGTGGGCTATTGCAGAGTTTAAAGTGTTTTTTCAAATGCACCTGGTTGCGAGCGTTGAAACGATCTCTATGAATCACACGCCTCATGGCGCCAACAAAAACTCCAAATCTTTTTTGTTGAGCTTAGCTTTATTCGTCTCTCCGCTAAACAGTGCGGTCATTAAGGACTGTTTTTTTTCTTGCATCTCAAGAATTTTTTCTTCCACGGTGTTTTCAGCCACTAGTTTATACACAAATACCGGCTTATCTTGGCCAATACGATAAGCACGATCGGTCGCTTGATTTTCAACTGCGGGGTTCCACCAAGGGTCGTAATGAATGACTGTATCCGCCGCGGTTAAATTAATGCCGGTGCCTCCAGCCTTCAGACTGATGAGAAAGACAGGCACCTCTCCTGATTGGAATTGTTGCACCGGCTTAGCCCGATTGCGAGTGCTCCCTGTTAATTTCACATAATTGATCCGCTGTGTTTTGAGGTCCTCCTCAATCAACCCTAACATGCTCGTAAACTGAGAAAACAATAAAATACGCCGACCCTCTTCCACCATTTCTGAGACCATCGAGGACAGCAACTGCAACTTCGCTGAGCCCTTGACTTTTTGGGCGGCCTTGAGTTTCACCAACCGTGGGTCACAACACACTTGTCGCAATTTCAACAAAGCATCAAGAATAATAATATGGCAACGCTCAATGCCTTTTTGGTCAATAGCATCTCGCACTTTTCGATGCATCGCTAAACGAATACTTTCGTATAAATCACGCTGCTGTGGCTCTAAAGTGGCCTTCTGTACAATATCCGTTTTTTTAGGTAGATCTTTTACAACCTCTTCTTTCGTACGCCTTAACATAAAAGGCTTCACAATTTTTGTCAGTCGATCCAAGCATTCTTTATTCTGATGCTTTTCGATCGGCGTCCTATAAAGCCGCTTAAAATCGGCGGGGTTCCCCAATAAACCTGGCATTAAAAAATTAAATAATGACCACAGCTCGCCCAAATGATTTTCCAGCGGGGTCCCTGTGAGACACAATCGGCGTGCCGCTTGGAATTGTTGTACAATCTGCGTCATTTTAGCCTGAGCATTTTTAACATACTGTGCCTCATCTAAAATAACCATGTGGTATGAGTGTTTCAACAAATCGTCTTTATCGCGCACAATGAGTGGATACGTTGTCAACACGATATCGTGTTGCGGAATATCCTCAAATTCTGCTTTACGTTCTGGGCCCCGCAACACTAATACCCGTAATGAAGGCGTAAAACGTTCGGCTTCAGATTTCCAATTAGACACAACGCTAGTCGGCGCGATAATTAAGCAGGGATGGGTTAAACGTTTTTTTTGTTTTTCAATAACAATATGTCCCAGTGTTTGCAGTGTTTTACCCAGTCCCATGTCATCGGCTAAAATACCATTCAACGTGTATTCTCGCAAAAACTGCAACCAATTAACCCCCTGCTGTTGGTAGGGTCTCAATTCTGCAGAAAAATGCCTTTTAGGGAGCTTAACCGATTTAATAGCACTGAAGCGAGACAAGCGTTTACCCAACGCGCGCAACCGTTCCCCACCCATCCAACGCAACTGCGTTTTATGAAACGCCTTTTCGATTTCAGCTAGCAAGGCCGCGTTATAGCGAGAAATACGTAACGGTTCCTGAGTATTCAGTCTGTTGGGATCAATGAATTGTGTTAAGACACCGACAATGCGCTGTATTCTTTCCGCCGGAATCGGCAGCACCTTACCCTGCGGCAATTTCAAATAATACGGCGCAGCATCGTTTGGCCGCTCAAGATGCTGAATAGCTTCGATTAAATAGGGCAAAAGGCTTACCTTTTTACCCTCCACCAGCACGCCCATATCCATCGTAAACCAATCGTACTCACTTTTTTCATCCAGCTCACTGTACCACGCATCAATCGCCAATAAGTTATAAAACTGCTGTGCGTCAAACTCAACATCCCAACCCGCTGCTTTTAATCGTGGGACAAGGCTTTCACCAAAATGGAGCGCTCGATCGATATCGTTTTGCTCACCAATAAATAAACGTCCATCATGCTGCTCGTCAAACCGGGTAATGGCGCCCTCTTGCAAGCGTGAGACGTGTTGACTTTCTGCCTGAAAATTTCGGGTGACTTGTATCAGCGCATCTCCTTCAACATGCGTCATCATGGGCTCTGAAGTGTCATTCGAGGACACCTCGTGATCCCCATAAGCAAAAGTCAGATTCGCCAACATACACGGTTTTTTAGTGATTTCATCATCACAACCGTCATCCTCTTCACACGCAACGTCCTCTTGATACACCTGCAGCTTCGGCACCGGTTTTAGACAACGTTGTTCAATACGGTTGAATGCTGTCGGCAACGGAATCGGCAAATTCGCCGGTGCCATCTTTTTCACTTGTTTAACGAATTGCCGCGCTTCGGCGGGAGGAATGCGAGGCGCTGTTAACAATGTCGTTGCCGCCGCGTTAGGCAACGACAGGTCTAACATGCTGACTTGGGATGTTTCTGCGTCCACCGTCCAGGGCGGTATCAGCGGAATGATATTCGGTAATGGCTGGCCCTGTGCATTTAAGCACACCAATTGCTGAGCCCCGTCTTTTCCCAAACGCCACTCCAATGTTGCCGTTATCGCTTGAGGCATTTTTTTAAGTGGCGGACGGTGGTGGATGCTTTCCCAGTAACAACGTCCAGTTGCTATCATGCGCTGAAACAAACGATCCTTGGTTCGTAAAGGAATTCGATAGTGACCGCTGAGAGGATGATCGCTTTCTCCCACCATGTCTAACAACCCATAAATTTCTAAGTCATCTTCCGTTATTTTGTCTTTTTTAAACTCTGTAGAGGGGTAAAAAGGTTGTGGCTTACCGAAACCACCTTTTTGTAATTGGCGTGCCATACAGGTTTGCACCTTAACTGCGTCACACGTTCTATAAGAAACGTCTGGCAAACTAACCAAATACACGATCACCTCATGATTTGGTTTTGATAGCAATGATTGTCCAAATTGATCAATCCAGTGACTCGCTGGATGTCCCAATGTGTCTGCTGGGGTGGTTGGCTGAGCAATAATGGTCGGGGATGCAGGTATTTTTTCCTGTTGTCGGCCCTGCAAAACAACCAATGCAGCGACCACATGCTTGCAATTACAGCCTACCGGACAACTGCAATCGCCTTCTGGTTCGTTATCCTCAAAATGAATGGACACATTATAGGGTTTGCGCTTTCGCCCTTGCACTTTAGCATGAATAACAAGATTGGCAGAGTGACCATCGATGGCAACCAGCATCTTGGTAACGCGCCCTGTCTTGGCATAAGTGCTGCCACGTGATATTTCTGATTGGCTGAAATACGTATGCAGATAAGCGGAATTAATATGAATGATCGGCGATGCTTTAAAATTAAATTCTCGTGAACTCATTACTCATCATGCTATGCTTAGTGTTGAAAACTTTCATTGTTTTAAGCCGTCAAAACAATGCCGATTATGCAGAATCGCAAGGTATCATATTTTTACAATGATGTAACCAATTTATCCGAATCACCGACCGTTCCCTGATTGATCTAGACCCGTTTTACCGGACAGTTTATTACGCGGCATTCTTCACCTCTAATTCAACCTCAAGTGGTGTTTTGTAGTCAAGCGAAGAATGTCTGCGAACACGGTTGTAATAAGTTTCAATGTAACTGAATGTATCTTGTTTTGCTTCCTCTCTGGTTGCATAGGTAGTCTGGTAAACCAATTCTGTTTTCAAGGTGGGGAAGAAGCTTTCAGCTACCGCATTATCCCAGCAATTCCCTTTTCGGCTCATGCTGCAGGACAATTGAAACTGTTTTATCATGTTTTGATAACGCTTAGAGCAATACTGGCTACCGCGGTCTGTATGCATCATGACATTTTTGGGAAACCCTCTACGCCACAAAGCCATGTGCAGGGCGTCACAAACCAACGCCTTGTTAATTGGTTTGCTCATCGCCCAACCAATAACCGTACGCGAATACAAATCAATCACAACAGCCAAGTAAAGCCAGCCTTGTGCGGTAGGGATATACGTTATATCACCCACCCATGTTTGATTGGGTGCTGTTGTTGTAAAATGGCTTTGTTGCCTAACCTCACGGCTTTGTCTGTGTCGCAAAATTTAGGCGCAACGATAACTCGCCGGCATTCCTAGCCGTGTCATTTTATTTAACACACCACAACCGATCATTGATTCGATTTTTTGCCGTACAAAATCTCGAGCATGTAACGTACTACCCAATATTCTTTTGTAGCGTTGAATCGCCAACTCTGAATAATTCCGATAACCGTATTGTCTTATTCGTTGCCAAGCCATTCGGCCCAATGCTTTTAGTTGCTTAACATTACCATTACGTTGTGTATGATTATTTTTATCATAAACAGCATCACTATCAGGCGGCATTATTATAGCGGCTCCTTTAAAGTAATTTGATAATATTTCATAAACAGGATTCTTATCGTAGGCACCATCGGCGCTGACATGGCCCACTTTGCAAGTAAGTTGCTTTGATAACGTTGCAACGCTTTGGCAATCCGCCGTAAAGCGATCCGTTAAATCATTACCATGAATAATATGTTTATTATCAACGGCTATATGCAATTTACGCCAACTCCGTTTGGCTGATAATGTATATGTTTCCTGATGCCATTCACCTCTGCCAAACCGTTTTAACCCAGTGGAGTCAAGGGCGATAGCCACAACGCTTTTATCTGCCGATTCCGTTTTCCTGTAACGAGGCGACTGAATAGTTAAAAGCGCTAACCGTTTTGACAAGCAACTGTAATCCGGTGATTTTATATTAAGGGCTTTCATCTTGAAAATTGAATTCATAAACCCTTGACATTGCCTCAACGCTAAACGAAAAACTTGCCGAATTTCATGGCACGTAATGATCGCAAGATCCGTGAACTTTTGGGGTGCGCCTTTGCCATCATACACACGATCTTTTTCATACCACGAATGAATAATATCATCGGATATCCAGATTTCAATATTGGCACGATTGCGTAATGCATTATTATATTCACGCCAATTGCTCACCTTGTATTTCTGCTTGGGAATCGTCCAGCCTTTTTTGTTTGGATATTTATTTGGCATATGAGCCGCCTTCTGCTTGAAAATCCTGGGGTGCTGAGTATAATATAGACAGCAAAAATTACATAGATTGTTCATGTTTTAGTTAGGCAACAAAGCCAAAACGGGTCTAGATCGCAGTACCGCTACAGGGGGGGGGGCTATGCAACCAGAATTAACAGATAAATTTTACAAGTATCAAGATAAAAAACTTAGCGTTCTTGCAGAAAAGCAAGAAGCCTTTTTGACTACGCATTATGGTGCAGGTCCCTTGTATTATGATCAGAATCATCCGACATCATTTGAGAAAGCAAAAAGCCAGCTGATACAGATTTTAGCTTCAATGCTAAAGCTAAATAATCTTGCGTTGGGTAATTTTGACCGTTTAAAAGAGCGCTTAGGCAGAGAGTTCACTATGGAGAACATCTCTTCTGAAAATGATAGAAGCTTAATATTGGTATCGGCAAAAAAAACCATTGAATATGCATACTATGCTCATGAAAGAACTATCAAAAATATAAATCCAAGTTTGTTAAGAGATTTCACTTTTGATGCTTGCTACCCGGGCGTTTATTCTAATTTGGTTAGGTTTTGTGAATATCTAGAAAGCACATTTGAAGCAATGGTGCGTTATGCGAAGAAAAGTGCAATTGAACAGATCGCAGCCCAGTATGTTTCTGAAGTTAATTGGACTGCTGGATTCCCGGGGGATGAAATCCATTACGTGCATGCCCTGCATAACTATGTTGCTCAAGAGTATGCTCTACCAGAAATAATAGATCCGCTTGCCCCAGTTAATTTGGATGCACAGCTGCTTAATAAATTCCGTGATCAATTAAAATCAACGATTAACCACACGATGATTGTTGATTTTCTTTTGATGAAAGTACAGGGCATTATAGGGGATAAGTTCTCTTGTGATAACAGTAGCCGTATGAAAAAGTGGTTGGGGTGTCCAAACGAAGAGGATTTAAGACTATATTCTTACGGTATGTATTCGGAAGACGAAAAAAGCAATGGTGGCGACACAAATAACACTTTGAAAATACCAAATGTTTCTCGAATGCTGCGGCTGTTTGTAAACATCTGCCTTGAACAAAATAAGTTTTCTAAAGATTGTGTGCATAAGTTTGATGCAGGAAAAGGAAAAATCATTCAAACGGTGTCCGATTTATTTATTGTCGAAGAAATCAAAGATGAGAAACTTGATATGGACAGATGGGTTGTTAGAGTGGCTCAAGCGGAGGATATAGAAGGGTTAAAAAATGAAAATCATCAATTTGTGGCTTGGCCATCGTTTCAGCATATGCATGGAGATGGGCTGCTTCGTCTATTGAAAAGTGAGTATTGCCAAGAGCAGTCTTCTTATAGAGAGGCGTTGATCTGGTCTTTTCTCTATGGCAGTCCAAGTAACGAACTATTAGAAGTGTTACGCGCCAATACTGCTTTTTTATTAGGGAAAAAAGGTATTACTTTCGATTCCAAATGCTGTTTTGGAAAGTCAGTTCTGGAAATTTTGATTGATAGAACTGATCTGCATAAATTAGCTGATTTTCTTAACTACACAGTGGCTGAATTTGGGCTAGAAAAATTGATGAACGCACTAGAAGGCGATGTGGTAAGACTGATGGTGTGGGTTGCAACACAAACCGGGCGTGTTGGTGTTTTAGAAAAGCTCCACGAGTGGAACATTGATCTGGCGACCGCCACTAAAAATGGTGAAACGCCCGCATTCATTGCGGCAGACAACGGGCATATTGGTGTTTTAGAAAAGCTCCACGCGTGGGGAATTGATTTAACAACTCCCAACAATCAGGGTGAGACGCCCGCATTCATTGCGGCGAGCAACGGTCATATTGGTGTTTTAGAAAAGCTCCACGAGTGGAACATTGATCTGACGGCTGCCAATGAATATGGCGTGACGCCCGCGTTTATTGCGGCGCGCAACGGTCATACTGGTGTTTTAGAAAAGTTCCACGAGTGGAACATTGATCTGACGACGGCTACTAAAAATGGCGTGACGCCCGCGTTTATTGCGGCGCGCAACGGTCATACTGGTGTTTTAGAAAAGTTCCACGAGTGGAACATTGATCTGACGACGGCTACTAAAAATGGTGTAACGCCCGCATTCATTGCGGCGGCCAACGATCAGATTGGTGTTTTAGAAAAGTTCCACGAGTGGAACATTGATCTGACGGCTGCCAATGAACATGGCGTGACGCCCGCATTAATTGCGGTGAAAGCCGGGCGTGTTGGTGTTTTAGAAAAGTTCCACGAGTGGGACATTGATTTAACAACTCCCAACAATCAGGGTGAGACGCCCGCATTAATTGCGGCGCAAGCCGGGCGTGTTGGTGTTTTAGAAAAGTTCCACGAGTGGGACATTGATTTAACAACTCCCAACAATCAGGGTGAGACGCCCGCATTAATTGCGGCGCAAGCCGGGCGTGTTGGTGTTTTAGAAAAGCTCCACGAGTGGAACATTGATCTGACGGCTGCCAATGAATATGGCGTGACGCCCGCGTTTATTGCGGCGGGCAACGGTCATACTGGTGTTTTAGAAAAGTTCCACGAGTGGGACATTGATTTAACAACTCCCAACAATCAGGGTGAGACGCCCGCATTAATTGCGGCGCAAGCCGGGCGTGTTGGTGTTTTAGAAAAGCTCCACGAGTGGAACATTGATCTGACGGCTGCCAATGAATATGGCGTGACGCCCGCGTTTATTGCGGCGGGCAACGGTCATACTGGTGTTTTAGAAAAGTTCCACGAGTGGGACATTGATCTGACGGCTGCCAATGAACATGGCGTGACGCCCGCGTTTATTGCGGCGCAAGCCGGGCGTGTTGGTGTTTTAGAAAAGCTCCACGAGTGGGGAATTGATCTGACGACGGCTACTAAAAATGGTGTAACGCCCGCATTCATTGCGGCAGACAGCGGGCATATTGGTGTTTTAGAAAAGCTCCACGAGTGGGGAATTGATCTGACGACCGCCACTAAAAATGGTGTAACGCCCGCATTCATTGCGGCGCAAGCCGGGCGTGTTGGTGTTTTAGAAAAGTTCCACCAGTGGGACATTGATTTAACAACTCCCAACAATCAGGGTGAGACCCCCGCGTTCACTGCAGCAAAGTATGGATGCCTGAAGGTATTGGACAAGTTCCACGAGTGGGAAATTGATCTGACGACGGCTACCAAAAATGGTGAAACGCCCGCATTCATTGCGGCGAGCAACGGTCATATTGGTGTTTTAGAAAAGCTCCACGAGTGGGACATTGATTTAACAACTCCCAACAATCAGGGTGAGACGCCCGCATTCATTGCGGCAGACAACGGGCATATTGGTGTTTTAGAAAAGCTCCACGCGTGGGGAATTGATCTGACGACCGCCACTAAAAATGGTGAAACGCCCGCATTCATTGCGGCAGACAGCGGGCATATTGGTGTTTTAGAAAAGCTCCACGAGTGGGGAATTGATCTGACGACCGCCACTAAAAATGGTGTAACGCCCGCATTCATTGCGGCGAGCAACGGTCATATTGGTGTTTTAGAAAAGCTCCACGAGTGGAACATTGATTTAACAACTCCCAACAATCAGGGTGAGACGCCCGCATTCATTGCGGCAGACAACGGGCATATTGGTGTTTTAGAAAAGCTCCACGCGTGGGACATTGATTTAACAACTCCCAACAATCAGGGTGAGACCCCCGCATTCATTGCGGCAGACAGCGGGCATATTGGTGTTTTAGAAAAGCTCCACGAGTGGAACATTGATCTGGCGACCGCCACTAAAAATGGTGTAACGCCCGCATTCATTGCGGCAGACAACGATCATATTGGTGTTTTAGAAAAGCTCCACGCGTGGGGAATTGATCTGACGACGGCTACTAAAAATGGTGCAACGCCCGCATTAATTGCGGCGGCCAACGGTCATATTGGTGTTTTAGAAAAGCTCCGCGAGTGGGGAATTGATCTGACGACGGCTACTAAAAATGGTGTAACGCCCGCATTCATTGCGGCGGCCAACGATCAGATTGGTGTTTTAGAAAAGTTCCACCAGTGGGACATTGATTTAACAACTCCCAACAATCACGGTGAGACCCCCGCGTTCACTGCAGCAAAGTATGGATGCCTGAAGGTATTGGACAAGTTCCACGAGTGGGGAATTGATCTGACGACGGCTACCAAAAATGGTGCAACGCCCGCATTCATTGCGGCGAGCAACGGTCATATTGGTGTTTTAGAAAAGCTCCACGAGTGGAACATTGATCTGACGACGGCTACCAAAAATGGTGCAACGCCCGCATTAATTGCGGCGGCCAACGATCAGATTGGTGTTTTAGAAAAGTTCCACCAGTGGGACATTGATTTAACAACTCCCAACAATCACGGTGAGACCCCCGCGTTCACTGCAGCAAAGTATGGATGCCTGAAGGTATTGGACAAGTTCCACGAGTGGGGAATTGATCTGACGACGGCTACCAAAAATGGTGCAACGCCCGCATTCATTGCGGCGGCCAACGATCAGATTGGTGTTTTAGAAAAGTTCCACCAGTGGGACATTGATTTAACAACTCCCAACAATCACGGTGAGACCCCCGCGTTCACTGCAGCAAAGTATGGATGCCTGAAGGTATTGGACAAGTTCCACGAGTGGGGAATTGATCTGACGACGGCTACCAAAAATGGTGAAACGCCCGCATTCATTGCGGCGGCCAACGGTCATATTGGTGTTTTAGCAAAGCTCCACGAGTGGGGAATTGTTGTAACCATTACCAATCAACATAGTAAGACCAACACATTTGATTTAACACTAGGTGAGGTTAATAAAAAAAATAAGACTAGAACAGAAAACAACTATTCTTTATTCAGATCAAGAAAACTCAGTCAGCCAGCAGTATCGAAGGGACTGTTTATTAGTTTGTGTAAATCGCGTCAGTCAGAATTATGAATCAGCCATTGTGTTAACTGATTTTTTAATTTTATCAAAAACTACATTGCGTTCAAATTAATTTCCTCTCTTATGAATTTTAAGTTTTATACAAAATCCGCCAGGCGATCTTCAAACATAAGGGCAAAACGATTCATGGCGGCACCCCAGTCTCGAATCGGCATGGTCCATTTTTTGGCTATATTTTTTAACCCTAAATAGAGTTGTTTTAAAGCGGCATCGTCCGACGGAAAAACTCGTTTATTTTTAATAACTTTTCGGATACTCATGTTCAGTGATTCAATAGCGTTAGTGGTATAAATCACCCTCCGAATTTCTGCCGGATAAGCAAAAACAAGCGTGTCGCGATGCTCGTGATAGATTATTGCCATCCCTGTCAATAATCGACTCGCAATACGCGACAACTTAAATAGCCGCGGACGTCCTCGTCGCCCGCGCTCCGCGACCTCACGGCTCGACTACGCACGGGCTCTCAAATGACTTGACGGCTCGTAAAGATTTTTTGCAGTCGCTTACGCTCGGCAAAAAATCCGAGCCTACCGCGGAATACGCGCCTTCGCTTCGCTCTCCATGGCGCGCATCGATGGCACAATGCGCTCCCAATGAGTCAACCAACTTTTGGCAATCGAGGGAAATTCAGCATCCCATTTCTCAGAGAAACTCGTCAGCGCCAATTCTGCTTCTTCAACCGTACTGGCCGAATAAATAGCTTTTAAGTCAGCGGCCACTTCTTTTTTCTTTTTCCAACCCACATAGCGCAATGAATTCCGCACCATGTGTACAATGCAAAGCTGTACTTGAGTGTTAGGATACACAGCGCCAATCGCATCAGGAAAGCCCGTTAGCCCGTCAACGCAACAAATCAGGATATCTTCTAGGCCTCGATTTTTTAACTCCGTTAATACATTCAACCAGAATTTAGCGCCCTCATTTTGGCTAATCCAAATACCTAGCAATTCTTTTTGCCCATCGATATTAATTCCTAAAGCCAAATACAATGCCTTATTGATAACCTTTTTATCTTGCTGCACTTTAATCACTAAAGCGTCCAAATACACAATCGGATACACCTTGTCCAACGGACGACTTTGCCAAGCCTTCACTTCTTCAATCACTTCGTTGGTTACTGTAGAAATGAGACTCGAACAAATAGTTGTGCCATACAAATCTTTCAACTGATCTTGAATATCACGGGTAGTCATACCCCGTGCATAAAGACTCATAATTTTGTCATCCAAATCATCAAAGCGGGTTTGATGTTTTGGAATCAATTGCGGTACAAACTCATTGTTACGATCACGAGGAACCTCAATGGTCATCTCGCCATCTGTTGTTTTGATCGTTTTTTGGCTGTGCCCATTGCGGGAATTACCACTATTGTTGCCAGACACTTCGTGTTTTGCATAACCCAGCGCGTCCGTCAGCTCTGTCGCAATTAATTCACGTAAATACAATATTGCTTATGCGCATTTTTCCTGGTCGCAATTAGGCTGCGAGTGCATAGAATTGTTCAAACACAGCCATATTAGCAGCATTTTTATACTGACCTTTTTGGAGCATGCGATGTAATTCAATCCCAGCTAAAGTTGCCTCAGCTGTATCAAACGATTTAAATCCCATCATCGGTTTTATAATTCTTTTAATGCTGCGATGATCTTGCTCCACAATATTATTTAAATATTTTATGTCACGAACAAAAATAGTTATGAAAACTCCACAAATCATCGATAATAATGTCAATATTAAATTAATCGATTTTAAGGCTGATTTATTTGATCCACTTTTATCAATGGTAACTTTCTTTGGTAGCCCATGAGTCCCGATCGCTTTCTTGAAAAAGCGTTTCGCCGCTTGTTTATCGCGTTGTTTCGATAGTAAAAAGTCGATCGTATTACCCTCTTTATCAACAGCGCGATATAAATAATGCCAATCGCCTTTTACTTTGATGTAGGTTTCGTCCATTCTCCAACTACCACCGACAGGAGATTTATGTTTTTTCCGGAATTCTGCTTCCAATAAGGGCGCGTATTTAATAACCCAACGATTTATTGTGGAGTGATCTACATTGACTCCTCTTTCTAGCATGAGTTCTTCAATATTTCGGTAGCTCAGCGCGTAAGCTAAATACCAGCGCACCGCCATCAAAATAATCCCCTTCTCAAAATGGCGCCATTTGAAATTGATCATATCACATCCTTCTACGTAGATAATTCACTATAAGCCATCAATTATACACACCGGCTTCGAGATTTGCGACACAACCGATTTTACAAAACCCTTTCAACTATAGCTGATAGTAGCGGCTTTGGATTTGCTCACTTTCTTCTGATGCGCTGCTGTCGAGGTTGCCCTGCCCGGGAGTTGTCGCAGAAACCCCAAACATAGATAAATTAGGATTAACGGGTGCCCCAAAACCCCTATCGGTTGCTTGCGATACAAACTGAACATCTCGCGGTTCATTACTTACGGATAATTCTCCCAGAAGTTTCTCAAGACGTTCACTAGGTGTGTTACAACGCCTAAAGTCATTGCAAGCAGAAGCGAGCCCTGGAATAAACCCCTGAACGGCGTTAACGCCTTGCCTAGATGAGGTAGAAATCCTTCTAAATAAGCTACAATAGGCATCGGCCTGAGTCTCAAACCGATGAATAGATTTCTCCAATTCACTGTTCTCAGCCTCAAGTGTTTTGACCGTATTCTGAGTCTGCCTCTGCTGTTCCATTTTTTTCTTTCTACACTTTTTAACCGCAATGTTATTTCTATCGCGCCTTCTTCTATACTCATCACTAGCCTTGTCTTGATATTTAGCTTTCGAGGGCTGGTCAGTCGGTACAGCACTACCTTGAAAACGAAAAAGACAAGGGCCTTTCTCTTTAGTAAAATTAAAATTGTTTGAAGTGCATGCTCTTGCCTCTAATCCAGAAGATGGACCTGCAAGCGCCGTACTCTGTTGCTCCAGAGGTTTATGGTGAAAAACATGCGGGCTTAGTGATGAAACTGACTCTGGCACCATGAAAGAACGTGAGTCGTTTCCTTGGGGTTCCTCTAACCCTACTTCTGGTAAACGCGTAGGCGCAAGCTCTTCACTTAGAGATGGCAAATCTTGTTCTTCCTTTACAAAAAAAAGGTTAGGGTCAACTTCATTCCAACCCCCACTGAAAAAAGCATCACTCTCTTTGTGTGGGTTGTCATTATCATCAAAGCTTCTCATAACTAGATCTCCTCATTTATTTGATATCAAGCGTGTCGCGATGCTCGTGATAGATTATTGCCATCCCTGTCAATAATCGACTCGCAATACGCGACAACTTAAATAGCCGCGGACGTCCTCGTCGCCCGCGCTCCGCGACCTCACGGCTCGACTACGCACGGGCTCTCAAATGACTTGACGGCTCGTAAAGATTTTTTGCAGTCGCTTACGCTCGGCAAAAAATCCGAGCCTACCGCGGAATACGCGCCTTCGCTTCGCTCTCCATGGCGCGCATCGGATGTTTAGGTATATTTGTTTTTTTTTTTGCATTATTGCTTTTGAACAAATGCTTTAAAAATAAAATTATGATACAAAAAACTTAATTTGAAAATTAACACACCCTTAAATATGTCTGTTTTTTTAAAATTATGGAAAAATTACCCTTATGAATTCGCTTGCTGCAGCCTACATGCTCTGGTTGTGTCGCAAATCTCGAAGCCGGTGTGTATAATTGATGGCTTATAGTGAATTATCTACGTAGAAGGATGTGATATGATCAATTTCAAATGGCGCCATTTTGAGAAGGGGATTATTTTGATGGCGGTGCGCTGGTATTTAGCTTACGCGCTGAGCTACCGAAATATTGAAGAACTCATGCTAGAAAGAGGAGTCAATGTAGATCACTCCACAATAAATCGTTGGGTTATTAAATACGCGCCCTTATTGGAAGCAGAATTCCGGAAAAAACATAAATCTCCTGTCGGTGGTAGTTGGAGAATGGACGAAACCTACATCAAAGTAAAAGGCGATTGGCATTATTTATATCGCGCTGTTGATAAAGAGGGTAATACGATCGACTTTTTACTATCGAAACAACGCGATAAACAAGCGGCGAAACGCTTTTTCAAGAAAGCGATCGGGACTCATGGGCTACCAAAGAAAGTTACCATTGATAAAAGTGGATCAAATAAATCAGCCTTAAAATCGATTAATTTAATATTGACATTATTATCGATGATTTGTGGAGTTTTCATAACTATTTTTGTTCGTGACATAAAATATTTAAATAATATTGTGGAGCAAGATCATCGCAGCATTAAAAGAATTATAAAACCGATGATGGGATTTAAATCGTTTGATACAGCTGAGGCAACTTTAGCTGGGATTGAATTACATCACATGCTCCAAAAAGGTCAGTATAAAAATGCTGCTAATATGGCTGTGTTTGAACAATTCTATGCACTCGCAGCCTAATTGCGACCAGGAAAAATGCGCATAAGCAATATTGTATTTACGTGAATTAATTGCGACAGAGCCGTTAAAAGCGCTAACCGTTTTGACAAGCAACTGTAATCCGGTGATTTTATATTAAGGGCTTTCATCTTGAAAATTGAATTCATAAACCCTTGACATTGCCTCAACGCTAAACGAAAAACTTGCCGAATTTCATGGCACGTAATGATCGCAAGATCCGTGAACTTTTGGGGTGCGCCTTTGCCATCATACACACGATCTTTTTCATACCACGCATGAATAATATCATCGGATATCCAGATTTCAATATTGGCACGATTGCGTAATGCATTATTATATTCACGCCAATTGCTCACCTTGTATTTCTGCTTGGGAATCGTCCAGCCTTTTTTGTTTGGATATTTATTTGGCATATGAGCCGCCTTCTGCTTGAAAATCCTGGGGTGCTGAGTATAATATAGACAGCAAAAATTACATAGATTGTTCATGTTTTAGTTAGGCAACAAAGCCCCTGATAAAAACAATCAGTTATTCCGCCAAAATTGTTCAAAATTTGATTTTCGCAGGAGGTCTAATGAAGCAAAATTATTGTAAAGTTATACTGCTACTAATCATTCTGTTTAGCATACCGATTACTGGTTGTGAAAATATTGCAAAGCCAGAAAAACAAAACATCAGAAATGAACTTTGCTATCAATCTTATTGCCCAATTGGCGCACCTAAGAACAATTTTCTTGTTGATCATAAAATCTATATACTAAGCTCTAATCGTAAGACTAAATTTGCTGATTGGGTTGCTTATAAAGTGGATAAAGCTAATTTAAATGGTCCAAGTAGGAAACGGATTTGGAAGAAAGACCCTAATATTCCAGCAGCGTATACATTGTCCCCACAAGACTATGAGGGCGCACATGCAGCATGTAATGTGGATAGAGGGCATCAGGCACCCTTAGCTAGTTTTTCTAATAATCCTAATTGGGAGAACACAAATTATCTTTCCAACATTACCCCACAGAAATCGATGTTAAACCAAGGTCCTTGGGTACGTTTAGAGTCTGCTGTAAGACGTTTAGCTGAAAAAAATAAAGGCCTTTATGTTGTGACAGGGCCAATATACGACACTAAGGAGAAAATTTGTTCGCTTCCAGCAGAACCATTAATAGAAATACCGAGCGCTTACTTCAAAGTCATTTTTCAATTAGATAATAATATTACTCATTATGCTGCGTTTATTATGCCTCAAAAAACAACACGTAAAACAAATATGTGCAAGTACGTAGTAAACTTGCAAACTATACGCGATAAAACCGGGCTACATTTTTTAAAGAACGAATCAACAAATAAAGATGAAAGTTTGGTAAAAAAACTAGGATGCTAACGTGTAAACCTTCAGACTTGATCTGGCACTCCCGGTCTTGGTTTTTTAAGATTGGTCAATTAAGTTTTACTCTAACTGACCAGGAGTGTCAGATCAAGTCTGAAGGCTTACACGCCTATTAGGCGCGATCTGCTTGAAAATCGTTGGGTTCTTAATTATAATATGGTCAGCAAAAATGAAATAGATTGTTCACATTTTAGTTAGGCAACAAAGCGGTTGTGTCGCAAATCTCGAAGCCGGTGTGTATAATTGATGGCTTATAGTGAATTATCTACGTAGAAGGATGTGATATGATCAATTTCAAATGGCGCCATTTTGAGAAGAAGTGTGTCGCGATGCTCGTGATAGATTATTGGCATCCCTGTCAATAATCGACTCGCAATACGCGACAACCTAAATAGCCGCAGACGTCCCCGTCGACAGCGCTCCGCGACCTCGCGGCCGACTGCGCACTGTCTCCAGATGACTCGACGCCGCCTACAGATTTTTGCCACTCGCTACGCTGCCTACGGAACTCCGTTCCTTCGGCACTCCGCTCTGTCAAAAATCGGCGGCTGCCGCGGAATACTCGCCATCGGCTTCGCCTCTCCATGGCTCGCATCGGGGGATTATTTTGATGGCGGTGCGCTGGTATTTAGCTTACGCGCTGAGCTACCGAAATATTGAAGAACTCATGCTAGAAAGAGGAGTCAATGTAGATCACTCCACAATAAATCGTTGGGTTATTAAATACGCGCCCTTATTGGAAGCAGAATTCCGGAAAAAACATAAATCTCCTGTCGGTGGTAGTTGGAGAATGCACGAAACCTACATCAAAGTAAAAGGCGATTGGCATTATTTATATCGCGCTGTTGATAAAGAGGGTAATACGATCGACTTTTTACTATCGAAACAACGCGATAAACAAGCGGCGAAACGCTTTTTCAAGAAAGCGATCGGGACTCATGGGCTACCAAAGAAAGTTACCATTGATAAAAGTGGATCAAATAAATCAGCCTTAAAATCGATTAATTTAATATTGACATTATTATCGATGATTTGTGGAGTTTTCATAACTATTTTTGTTCGTGACATAAAATATTTAAATAATATTGTGGAGCAAGATCATCGCAGCATTAAAAGAATTATAAAACCGATGATGGGATTTAAATCGTTTGATACAGCTGAGGCAACTTTAGCTGGGATTGAATTACATCACATGCTCCAAAAAGGTCAGTATAAAAATGCTGCTAATATGGCTGTGTTTGAACAATTCTATGCACTCGCAGCCTAATTGCGACCAGGAAAAATGCGCATAAGCAATATTGTATTTACGTGAATTAATTGCGACAGAGCCCAAAAAATGGCACAATGCGCTCCCAATGAGTCAACCAACTTTTGGCAATCGAGGGAAATTCAGCATCCCATTTCTCAGAGAAACTCGTCAGCGCCAATTCTGCTTCTTCAACCGTACTGGCCGAATAAATAGCTTTTAAGTCAGCGGCCACTTCTTTTTTCTTTTTCCAACCCACATAGCGCAATGAATTCCGCACCATGTGTACAATGCAAAGCTGTACTTGAGTGTTAGGATACACAGCGCCAATCGCATCAGGAAAGCCCGTTAGCCCGTCAACGCAACAAATCAGGATATCTTCTAGGCCTCGATTTTTTAACTCCGTTAATACATTCAACCAGAATTTAGCGCCCTCATTTTGGCTAATCCAAATACCTAGCAATTCTTTTTGCCCATCGATATTAATTCCTAAAGCCAAATACAATGCCTTATTGATAACCTTTTTATCTTGCTGCACTTTAATCACTAAAGCGTCCAAATACACAATCGGATACACCTTGTCCAACGGACGACTTTGCCAAGCCTTCACTTCTTCAATCACTTCGTTGGTTACTGTAGAAATGAGACTCGAACAAATAGTTGTGCCATACAAATCTTTCAACTGATCTTGAATATCACGGGTAGTCATACCCCGTGCATAAAGACTCATAATTTTGTCATCCAAATCATCAAAGCGGGTTTGATGTTTTGGAATCAATTGCGGTACAAACTCATTGTTACGATCACGAGGAACCTCAATGGTCATCTCGCCATCTGTTGTTTTGATCGTTTTTTGGCTGTGCCCATTGCGGGAATTACCACTATTGTGGCCAGACACTTCGTGTTTTGCATAACCCAGCGCGTCCGTCAGCTCCCCTTCCAGAATACGCTCCGTCAGTGCCTTTTTTAACTCCTTTAACAAACCAGTATCACCGAAAATATCAGATGCGGTCTTGGTATGTTTGAGAAAATATTCCACAACCTGTGGATCTAATTTATTGGTTTTCATTGCCATAGTCAAAGACTCCGTATAATTTTAACGACCTTTCCCTGACTATCGCATTTACACAATCTTATTTACAGACCCGGTGAACGCTCTCTTACGGAACACTTGCGCACAGGCTCTGGTGACTCAGCACCAGCCTCTCTATGGTTCGCATTGCAACCGAATAATACTGAATTATTTAAAAACGAAGATCGTGAAGAGTTATGATTGTTTGAATGACTTACCCATTGAGACATTATCTTACAAATACTGGTATTTATATCGTTTTTGTTTATGTTTAGATCTATAAGCTTAGTAATACACTGCTTTGACGCTAATTTACCTCCAGCATGTCGCAACCACGAGAAAACACCAGTCCCAGAACTATATAAATAATTAGATATAATATCCAACGCTTGGCGTAACAACTCGTTCTTTTGTATTTTAGAAAGGTGATCCTGAGTCACCGTGTCAGTAGCATATAACAAAAGTCTAATATATTTGCCGACATCCGGCCATTGATATATTTTTTCTATCGCCGCTGAATCACGCATAATCATTTGCCAGCCTGTCAAGCCCTGACGTTCTTTCTGACACAGGGCGGCCACCATATTATATCTTTGCTCTTCCGTGCACACATATTCAAGCACTGTCTTTAAGTCATCAAGCGCATACCGCGCCAACACCATCCAGCCTGTCCAATTTTGTCGTCCCTTCTGACACAACGCAGCCACCATACGCTCTTTTTGTTCCTTCGTACTCACAAATTCAAGCGCTGTCTTTAAGTCATCAGGCGCATAGCGCGCCAGGGCTATCCAGCCCGTCAAGCCATCTCCATTTTGCTCATACAACGCATCTGCCACGCACTTTTTTTGTGTCTGTGTCCGCACAAACCCGAATGTTTGATTCAAAGTCTTCGACGCATATTGTGCCAACACTATCCAGCCTGTCCAACCTTGTCGTCCTTTCTCACACAACGCAGTCACGATGTCTACTTTTTGTTGCTCTGTCCGCACAAACCGAAGCAATGTATTTAAAGACTGAGGCGCATACCGCGCTAGAACCATCCAGCCCGTTGAGCCCTGATGCCCGTCTTTACACAACGCAATGATACGCTGTTTTTCTTCCTCCGTACCAACAAACTCAAGCGCTGTCTTTAAGCAATTAGTCGCATACCGGGCCAGGATTATCCAGCCCGCCCAGCCGTTCTGGGTTTTCTGACTCAACCCCGCCACTACGCTGGCTTTTTGTTCCTTCGTACTCACAAACTCAAGCATTGTCTTCAAAACCGCAGGCGCACACCGCGCCAGCACCATCCAGCCTGTCCGGCCCTGATCCCCTTGGATACACAAGGCATCCACCACGCTGGCTTTTTGTTCATCCGTACTCACAAACTCAAGCGCTGTCTTTAAGCAATTAGTCGCATACCGGGCCAGGATTATCCAACCTGTCACGCTCTGTTGATCTTGAGCACACAGCGCAGTCACTACGTCGTTTCTTTGTTTATTTGTGCACACAAACTTAAGCGCTGTATCCAAACACGCCGGTGCACGCTCCGCCAGCACCATCCAGCCTGTCCAGCCCTGATCCCCTTGGATACACAAGCCATCCACCACGCTGGCTTTTTGTTCATCCGTACTCACAAACTCAAGCATTGTCTTCAAAACCGCAGGCGCACACTGCGCCAGGACTATCCAACCTGTCAAGCCCTGCTGCCCTTGAGCACACAAGGCAAACAGCAGGCAATTTTTTTGCTCCTCTGTCTGCAAAAGCCTAAACGCTTCCTTGAACCCCCCAGGGTAATACTGCGCCAGAGCCATCCAGCCGGACTGGTTAGTCTTATCTTTGACGAACAACGCCTGTACGAATATATCTAGCAGTGACTCTTGTTTTGTCGTTAATAAATCAGCACTCCCCAATAACAAATTCTGTGCAACCCAGAACCAACTTACTAAATATCGGCTGTCCCAAATCTCATCATCATTAATAATTTTTTTCAGCTTGGGTTCTATACTATTAATATTAATTAAAGCACTAGGCTCATTTTTTAAAACCTCGCAGTAATTTAAGAATAGTTGCCCTGATAAGCCAAAATTTTCAACATATATTAAAAAATCACCTTGATCAGAGAGACTCCTATTGATAAGGGCTATGCTGTGTTTTTTGGTGATTTCACGCTGTTCAACCTCAACAAGAGCATAATACTGCGCGTCATCAATTAATGATATTGGGAATAAGTTACCGTCATCTTTCGAACAATCGCGCAGGCTATTAAATGCCCTACAACTTTCTGCATTAACAAATTTTTCTTCAATAAGCTGTTCTAAAATAAGTTTTTTTATATTTTTTCTATTGATATCTATAACACAAAGTTCATTTTCTATGATAAAAATAGTCTCCACAATGGTATCGAGGGGAGCGCCTTCGTTGCAAAGCTCATTAGCCCAATAAAAAAATGGCTTTTTTATTCCCTTTGATAAGACAGGCATGATAGATTTCAATCGTTCTACTATTGCCGCATAAGTATCATAAAAGTATCCGTCTTTTTTTTCGCCGCTATAGCCTAATTTTTTAAATATATCCTCTAACTCATCAAAAATAAGGTTAGGTAAATTAAAAGCTCTGTACTCAGCTTTAAAAATTTTGGCCAAGTGATCACTAGCTGAACGAACATTCAAATAACCGCGATATGGATCCTCTTCGTTAGCCATCGGCACGCCCAAGCCAAGATCTCTCGCAAGTTTAGAAAGCGCGTTATAAGTGTGCACCTCTCCAAAATTATTGGACAGAGAAGCATATGCTGCACGGACCATTTTAGTTCTAACTGATGTTAGTAGTTGCTTTAAATTTTCTGCTTCACCAAGAATTAATAATTGGAAATTTAACCTGTTATGCAACCCTTCTGAGCACTGCTGTACTCCTTCATTAATGCTAATTAGCAGCCTCTCTTTAACTTCCAAAGAAAGTGGGCTGCTTGAATCAGTAGCATACCAAAAGGCCATTTGAAGCTGTTGAATTAAAGCAGCTGTGTGAACGTACTTTTTCTCATCAAAATGGCGTTCAAGATGTCTTTTAGCCTGATCCTTAGTTCCTATTTTTTCTTGTCCACTAACGTCCAATCCTACCAAGCGCTGGCAAAGCTGGTCTTCCCAATCTTTAGACAACTTTTTTTGGATTTCATCCAAACCCAGTTCTTTTTTTAGGGGACAGGCTTCAAATGCTTGCTCATTTAATTTCGGATCAAGATTATCTTTTATCCATTCTAGGGACATACGGTATACCTCTGATTGGCTGATACAAAACTCAAATCACTTTCAATACTTGCAACAGAGCTCGGATGGTCGATTTTTAATTCATCTGGGAATAGCCTGCGAAAATCATATTTTGAGCAATTTTGGGGCCATAACTGATTGTTTTTATTATTTAGATATTTAGAGGCCAAAAGCTCAATTTTTAGTTTCGCAGGAGGTCTAATCTTCTTTAGTAACATCCCTTGAAACGCCTTGTTCATTCAGGGGCACGCGAGGCGCACAATAGATTATTGGCATCCCTCTGGCTAATCACACGTAATACACGACGCACTAAAAACACGCGGACGCGCTCTCTACAACTCACATGGACAAGTAAATAGTGATATTTACAAAAAAAAATTAATTCTTTATGAAAAAAGCAACGAACTCTAGGGTATTTTTCTGTACAAAAATTAACTTTTGCTTATTTTCTGAGCAATCTCCGATAATGTCCCATTATCGTAACCTATTTTTCCGTGCATTTTTGGGATACTCACCCCACCCCAATCGTGGTATTATTTCGTATCAGTGATTTCTTTTCCAAAATTAACAAAATGGATGTGCAATAAATATGATCAAAAAAGGAACTATTGATAAAGACACTAAGCGCCGCTATGAAAAAACCTGGCACCAAAAACTTGTTAAAGAAGGCTTAGTACGTATCCTCCTCTATGTCAAAAAAGACAGTGTTGAGGATTTTCAGCAGCAAATTTATCAACGCTCCAACGAATATGTGAGTATTCACAGTCAACGCACCCGGGAAAAGCTTGCTAAGGTCGATTGGTTTGAGGATTTCGTGCAGAATAAAAATCATGACTACTGGGTCTTGCGCGATGAAAACGAACAGCTCCGTCGGGAAAATGCAGCGCTGGCGCCTGCTTTTCTCCAAGCGAAAGACTTAGACTCCGTTGCCCTGCCCTTGAGCATTCAACAGCTCGAGGATAATCCCGATCAGCTCAAGCGGCTCTTAACCATTAGCGATCGTGAGCGTAAGCGTGCCACACAACTGCTCAGTGATTATCAAGGTCAAGCCAAACGTGCGCAGCTCTTACAAACCCTCGCTGAAAAACGCATTGAATTACTAGAGCAGCGGCTCATCGATCATGGACTCTCGCCCGAGGTCGAGGTGCTGGTGAAAGAATAGCTTTTATGCATTAGAGCTCCTGCGAAACTAAAAATTGGCTTATTGACCTCTAACAAAAAAGTAATTCAGTGAATGAAATAATTGAAAAAAAGACCGGAACCGCTAAAATTTAGCTCCAAAATTACAGCTAAATAATGTAACAGGAGTTAATCATGTTGGCACCGGTCACGGAGATTTTTTGTGATATGGATGATTTTTGCAAGGATTATTTGAAAGGTCAATCAAAGTATTTGCTACCGAACCCAGACAGAAAACGAGATCGAGCGATGCAAATGAGCTTGTCTGAAATTGGCACCATCATTGTGTTGTTTCAAATGAGTCACTATCGCACATTTAAGGATTTTTATTGTGGATGTGTTTTACAAGACATGAAGAAGTATTTTCCTACGGCGCTGAGTTACACACGTTTTGTCGCCTGCCAATCAGCAGCGCTAATGATGCTCGCCGCCTATTTGCTTTCGAGAAAGGGCAAACACACGGGATTGTATTATATTGACTCAACTACACTACGCGTATGCCACAATAAACGAATTTATCGAAACAAGGTTTTCAAAGGCATTGCTAAACGCAGTAAAAGCACAATGGGCTGGGTTTACGGCTTTAAACTACATATTGTGATTAATCATCAAGGGGAATTAATCCGTTTTTGTTTAACGAAAGGGAACGTGGATGATCGCGCTGTTGTTAGAAAATTAATGGCTAATTTAAAGGGGTTGGGCGCTGGCGATAAAGGGTATCTTGGAAAAGATCTTGCGGACGATTTGGCAAAACACGATTTAAAATTTGTGACAAAAGTCCGTAAAAATATGAAGAACAAAATGCTTTCTGCATTCGATGCGCGCCATGGAGAGCGAAGCGAAGGCGCGTATTCCGCGGTAGGCTCGGATTTTTTGCCGAGCGTAAGCGACTGCAAAAAATCTTTACGAGCCGTCAAGTCATTTGAGAGCCCGTGCGTAGTCGAGCCGTGAGGTCGCGGAGCGCGGGCGACGAGGACGTCCGCGGCTATTTAAGTTGTCGCGTATTGCGAGTCGATTATTGACAGGGATGGCAATAATCTATCACGAGCATCGCGACACGCTTGTGAAAAGTTTTTCCTAAAACAACGTGGCATCGTAGAAACGATTATCGATCAGTTGAAAAACTTGTATCATGTTGAGCATTCGCGTCATCGTAGTCCGATTAATTTTTTAGTCAATACCCTTGCAGCGCTAATTGCCTATTCTTGGCGACCAAACAAACCAGGAATAAAAACCAACAATATAAAGAATAATTTATACGCAGTTATCCAGAACTGAGGTTATTGTAATAAAATTGTTCAAAATTTGATTTTCGCACAGTAGTTCTATTGTGCATCTGAATTCTAATTAAAATAGAAATATCTCAAATGATTGACTTTTTCCATTTTTTAAAGATAATATATCGAATAATGGAAAGTTCTGTAAGGAAAAATTATGCGTGAAAAAGGGCTTACTCCTACTGGATTAGATGATCCAGCATCTACTTTTGAAGCATTTCGTGAAGCTGGAAATGAAATGCTCTTGAGATTAAGAACAACAGTCACATCTCCGAATTCACGGAAAATCTTGCGTACGTGGGGAATTATTGATGCTGCCAAAATGATTGGAACTACAGCACCAACTTTACGCAAGCTAGAAACTAACGAAGGTAAGCTTGGTTTGCCTATTAGGGACACAAATAATCGTAGAATCTATACTCTAGAAAGAATTAACAAAGCAAGAGATATACTTAAAACACGATACCGTCGCCCACTAGACTCCTCTCCCATGATTGTAAGCATCACAAACTTTAAAGGCGGAAGCGCAAAAACAACTACCGCAGCTCACCTTGCTCAAAAATGTGCAGTAGATGGTTTAAGGGTATTATTCATCGATTTTGACCCACAAGCAACTTCAACTTTTATTGCTGGTGGGATAATTCCAGACTTAGAACTAGATGAAGAAGATACAATTGACTACACTTTACTAAGAGACCCATCATACATTCAAAATGTTATAAGACCAACTCATTTTCATGGTCTAGATTTAATACCAGCAAATTTAGCACTACAAAATTTAGAATTAGCCCTACCTAACAACAAGATAAACTATTCAGATACACTTGGTAACCCTGCGACTAGACTAAAAAACTCTTTAGATTATGTTAAAGATCAATATGACGTCATTCTCATTGATTGTGGCCCTAATTTGGGAATTCTAACAATTAACGCTCTATTAGCTTCAAATGGTTTAATTATACCTATTCCACCAAATATGTTTGATTACGCAAGCTTCATAATGCTTACAGGAACCTTAGAAAAGTTGTATGAAGCTTTAAAGGGTCAAAGATTAGATTTTTTTAGAGTTCTGTTAACTAAACACTCAGGCTCTAATGAATCAATACAAGTTGAAAATATGCTTAGAACACAATTTGGTGGCTATATTTTAGCAAATCACATGTGCAATACCGTTGAAATAGAAAAGGCAACTAATGACCTAGGTACTGTCTATGAAATATCGAAGCCTCGTGGAGCCAGAGAAGCATACCGTCGTGGCTTGCACCATTTAGATGCCGTAAACGGAGAAATTATTAATTACTTTAAAGATATTTGGAGCAAACAATCAAAAGAAAATTTCAATAATTCAACAATAACCGATGGAGCGCGAATAAATGTCGAATAAAAAAGATGTGCACCTAACAGGCGCTCTCGCTGCAGTTTTAAATTCAGGCGAGGTTAAAAATGTTGAGTACTATAAAAGTAAGTCTAGAGATAAAAAGCAATCCATTGATTCTAGAACATCATTTGACCAACTTTCACAAACAGAAAGCACTTTTCTTAATGAAAAAATTATTGAAATGTCACCAGACATCATAATTAACTGGGCATATCATGATCGTCCTGAAAGTGAACTAGGTGATATAAAAACTTTTGCGGAAGAATTAAAATCTATTGGTCAGCAACAGCCTTGTATAGTCAGGCCATCCAAACAGGATAAAAGACAATATGAAATAATTGCTGGTGAGCGGCGCTGGCGAGCCGCTAAAGTTGCTGGAATAAATTTAAAAGTCATAGTTAAGAACTTGACTGATAAAGAAGCTGCAATATGCCAAGCCGCAGAAAATTCGCATCGTGAAGATCTGTCAGATTATGCCAAAGGAATGAATTATTCTTCTCTAATAGAAAAAGGTATTATAGACCGTAAAGAACTCCAGGAAAAATTAAAGCTTTCAAAAAGCTCCATTCGAAATTTGCTTTCCTTCTCACGAATAAATCAAAATATTTGGGATGCTATTGGCGATTATTCAAAAATATCTGCATCAACAGCTTATGAAATATCTAGGTTATTATCTAGCGACTCAAACGACTATCAAAAAATATTACTTCGACTTGCACCTAAACTTGATGGCAAAAACATAAGTGATAAAAAATTAAGAAAGCTCGTTGAGCTAGAGATTTCAGGCAATAAAACTAACTTCAGTTATGCTAATGAAATTCGGTCTACAACAGGAAGGCATATTTTTACTTGGAGAAAAGATTCTAACGGAAACAGATCCATTGCCTTCCCTAAAGACGTAAGAGAAGTAATCAATTTTACTGAGCTTGAGAAAACAATTACAAAAAATATAGAAAATCAACTACAAAGGAAACGAGATAATGTAAATAATTAAATTTGGGTAGGATCCTACCCAAAAAAAATGCCCGCTTCGTGGCGGGCATTTAAGATGATTAATGAAGACACTTTGTACTTCATATTGAATCCAGACAAATTCAGTATAGTCAAAGAGTCTTCTTATTACAAGTAAATAATGCAAAATAAGGAGCATTACAATGACTATATTGTGTGGTCAGAGGGTTGTTTGCCCAAAAAACAACCCGTCCCCTATTCACTCCTCCCGTGAGCAAAGTGCTCAAACACTGAAAGCGCTGTGGCAAGATAAGGAATATCGTTTATTCCCACGTGCTGTGTTGCGCTACTTACGCCACGACCAGGCCATCACGGATGCCGCGAAACTGTGTTGGCAAACGCTGTTTGAATTTGCCTTTTTTGATTCTACCTGGAGCATTACTATATCCAAAAACGAATTAGCACGAGAACTGAACAAAAGTCCAAGCACCATTGCGCGTCTGCTCAACCAGCTTGAAAAATCTGGCTACATAAAACGCCATCAACGTATTGAAGATAATGCCTGGCAGGCTTCTTGCATCGATGTCAGACTTCCTCAGGCGGCGATCGCACAACTGTCATCGTCCCCGGATAGGAAAAAATCAACAGAAAGTACGCACAATCTGACTGGCCCATCAAACACGAACGATCCAAAAAACAACCACCCAGATGCGCTATCTGAAGATGGTTCCATTAGCATTAACGAGTACAATTATCAAACTAAAAGTACTGAAGAAGTACTTTTTGATGTCAGCCTTACTTCTACCAAAAACGCCACGACAGAGTCTGAAGGAGGGACTCCCATCAATAGAGTCCCTGTCAACGATTCACCGAAGACAACATCAACGCAGCATCAAAACCGTGCTCTATGCCCTAGTCCAAATATGAAACCAGGGTTATCCACCAATGAGACAAGGAAGAATAATAATAAATTTAATAAAATTAATACAACAACACAGTCTGTTGTTGTTAATTTTATTACATCAACAGAGGAAGGAGATGGTAAGGTTTTTGCCAACACAGCGAAACAAATCCAAGAATATCAAACACAGATTGAAGACTTGAATGCTGAGTTACAAACATCCGTGTCTCGAGATACCAAATGGGGGCTATTGAAGCAATTGGCCACACTAGAGGGCGCTTTAATCGACGCTAAACAACAGCAAGCTACAGCCAAACAACACCAAGCAATGGTTCAAACAGAAAAACAACGTCAGGTGAACTTAACCACACACCGCGATTTCTGTCAGCAATTGCCAGGTCCTCGCCCTATCAGTGAGTTTCAATTACGACGGATTGAAAAATCATTGCAAGCTTCTACCATTCCTCGCTCAGATCATATTCGTGTGCTCAATGAAATCGTGTTTGAAATTCGCATGGGCTCATTGACACACCAGCGTGATACACAAAACCCGTTGACAACAGATCACGCGATCAATATTGCGTTGAAGCTAGTTCGTGAAGGGCGCTGGCAGGCTCCAAATTCCTTAGTCCAGAACCATCACTTATGATGGCTCTGTCGCAAATTTTATGTGGACTTCAGTATTTTTTGAACAGACTTTTCCTGGGAAAAACTATACTAGCAGTGCGACACAACCGATAAGGCTGCTGTGAGAAGATCCGTATCTTTTCCAGGCCCCATCTCAAGAAGTGTTCAATTTTTGTGAGAAATATCACACAACTAATTAAGCAATAAGCCATATTACAACGAAGCTATATTGGATAATATTTAATCAGAATGATTGATCGAAGATTCATGTGCAAAGGCTTGATAGTTAAATGCACAGCATTACTTAAAGGCTTTGTTGCCTAACCTCACGGCTTTGTCTGTGTCGCAAAATTTAGGCGCAACGATAACTCGCCGGCATTCCTAGCCGTGTCATTTTATTTAACACACCACAACCGATCATTGATTCGATTTTTTGCCGTACAAAATCTCGAGCATGTAACGTACTACCCAATATTCTTTTGTAGCGTTGAATCGCCAACTCTGAATAATTCCGATAACCGTATTGTCTTATTCGTTGCCAAGCCATTCGGCCCAATGCTTTTAGTTGCTTAACATTACCATTACGTTGTGTATGATTATTTTTATCATAAACAGCATCACTATCAGGCGGCATTATTATAGCGGCTCCTTTAAAGTAATTTGATAATATTTCATAAACAGGATTCTTATCGTAGGCACCATCGGCGCTGACATGGCCCACTTTGCAAGTAAGTTGCTTTGATAACGTTGCAACGCTTTGGCAATCCGCCGTAAAGCGATCCGTTAAATCATTACCATGAATAATATGTTTATTATCAACGGCTATATGCAATTTACGCCAACTCCGTTTGGCTGATAATGTATATGTTTCCTGATGCCATTCACCTCTGCCAAACCGTTTTAACCCAGTGGAGTCAAGGGCGATAGCCACAACGCTTTTATCTGCCGATTCCGTTTTCCTGTAACGAGGCGACTGAATAGTTAAAAGCGCTAACCGTTTTGACAAGCAACTGTAATCCGGTGATTTTATATTAAGGGCTTTCATCTTGAAAATTGAATTCATAAACCCTTGACATTGCCTCAACGCTAAACGAAAAACTTGCCGAATTTCATGGCACGTAATGATCGCAAGATCCGTGAACTTTTGGGGTGCGCCTTTGCCATCATACACACGATCTTTTTCATACCACGAATGAATAATATCATCGGATATCCAGATTTCAATATTGGCACGATTGCGTAATGCATTATTATATTCACGCCAATTGCTCACCTTGTATTTCTGCTTGGGAATCGTCCAGCCTTTTTTGTTTGGATATTTATTTGGCATATGAGCCGCCTTCTGCTTGAAAATCCTGGGGTGCTGAGTATAATATAGACAGCAAAAATTACATAGATTGTTCATGTTTTAGTTAGGCAACAAAGCCAAAACGGGTCTAGATCGCAGTACCGCTACAGGGGGGGGGGCTATGCAACCAGAATTAACAGATAAATTTTACAAGTATCAAGATAAAAAACTTAGCGTTCTTGCAGAAAAGCAAGAAGCCTTTTTGACTACGCATTATGGTGCAGGTCCCTTGTATTATGATCAGAATCATCCGACATCATTTGAGAAAGCAAAAAGCCAGCTGATACAGATTTTAGCTTCAATGCTAAAGCTAAATAATCTTGCGTTGGGTAATTTTGACCGTTTAAAAGAGCGCTTAGGCAGAGAGTTCACTATGGAGAACATCTCTTCTGAAAATGATAGAAGCTTAATATTGGTATCGGCAAAAAAAACCATTGAATATGCATACTATGCTCATGAAAGAACTATCAAAAATATAAATCCAAGTTTGTTAAGAGATTTCACTTTTGATGCTTGCTACCCGGGCGTTTATTCTAATTTGGTTAGGTTTTGTGAATATCTAGAAAGCACATTTGAAGCAATGGTGCGTTATGCGAAGAAAAGTGCAATTGAACAGATCGCAGCCCAGTATGTTTCTGAAGTTAATTGGACTGCTGGATTCCCGGGGGATGAAATCCATTACGTGCATGCCCTGCATAACTATGTTGCTCAAGAGTATGCTCTACCAGAAATAATAGATCCGCTTGCCCCAGTTAATTTGGATGCACAGCTGCTTAATAAATTCCGTGATCAATTAAAATCAACGATTAACCACACGATGATTGTTGATTTTCTTTTGATGAAAGTACAGGGCATTATAGGGGATAAGTTCTCTTGTGATAACAGTAGCCGTATGAAAAAGTGGTTGGGGTGTCCAAACGAAGAGGATTTAAGACTATATTCTTACGGTATGTATTCGGAAGACGAAAAAAGCAATGGTGGCGACACAAATAACACTTTGAAAATACCAAATGTTTCTCGAATGCTGCGGCTGTTTGTAAACATCTGCCTTGAACAAAATAAGTTTTCTAAAGATTGTGTGCATAAGTTTGATGCAGGAAAAGGAAAAATCATTCAAACGGTGTCCGATTTATTTATTGTCGAAGAAATCAAAGATGAGAAACTTGATATGGACAGATGGGTTGTTAGAGTGGCTCAAGCGGAGGATATAGAAGGGTTAAAAAATGAAAATCATCAATTTGTGGCTTGGCCATCGTTTCAGCATATGCATGGAGATGGGCTGCTTCGTCTATTGAAAAGTGAGTATTGCCAAGAGCAGTCTTCTTATAGAGAGGCGTTGATCTGGTCTTTTCTCTATGGCAGTCCAAGTAACGAACTATTAGAAGTGTTACGCGCCAATACTGCTTTTTTATTAGGGAAAAAAGGTATTACTTTCGATTCCAAATGCTGTTTTGGAAAGTCAGTTCTGGAAATTTTGATTGATAGAACTGATCTGCATAAATTAGCTGATTTTCTTAACTACACAGTGGCTGAATTTGGGCTAGAAAAATTGATGAACGCACTAGAAGGCGATGTGGTAAGACTGATGGTGTGGGTTGCAACACAAACCGGGCGTGTTGGTGTTTTAGAAAAGCTCCACGAGTGGAACATTGATCTGGCGACCGCCACTAAAAATGGTGAAACGCCCGCATTCATTGCGGCAGACAACGGGCATATTGGTGTTTTAGAAAAGCTCCACGCGTGGGGAATTGATTTAACAACTCCCAACAATCAGGGTGAGACGCCCGCATTCATTGCGGCGAGCAACGGTCATATTGGTGTTTTAGAAAAGCTCCACGAGTGGAACATTGATCTGACGGCTGCCAATGAATATGGCGTGACGCCCGCGTTTATTGCGGCGCGCAACGGTCATACTGGTGTTTTAGAAAAGTTCCACGAGTGGAACATTGATCTGACGACGGCTACTAAAAATGGCGTGACGCCCGCGTTTATTGCGGCGCGCAACGGTCATACTGGTGTTTTAGAAAAGTTCCACGAGTGGAACATTGATCTGACGACGGCTACTAAAAATGGTGTAACGCCCGCATTCATTGCGGCGGCCAACGATCAGATTGGTGTTTTAGAAAAGTTCCACGAGTGGAACATTGATCTGACGGCTGCCAATGAACATGGCGTGACGCCCGCATTAATTGCGGTGAAAGCCGGGCGTGTTGGTGTTTTAGAAAAGTTCCACGAGTGGGACATTGATTTAACAACTCCCAACAATCAGGGTGAGACGCCCGCATTAATTGCGGCGCAAGCCGGGCGTGTTGGTGTTTTAGAAAAGCTCCACGAGTGGAACATTGATCTGACGGCTGCCAATGAATATGGCGTGACGCCCGCGTTTATTGCGGCGGGCAACGGTCATACTGGTGTTTTAGAAAAGTTCCACGAGTGGGACATTGATCTGACGGCTGCCAATGAACATGGCGTGACGCCCGCGTTTATTGCGGCGCAAGCCGGGCGTGTTGGTGTTTTAGAAAAGCTCCACGAGTGGGGAATTGATCTGACGACGGCTACTAAAAATGGTGTAACGCCCGCATTAATTGCGGTGAAAGCCGGGCGTGTTGGTGTTTTAGAAAAGTTCCACGAGTGGGACATTGATTTAACAACTCCCAACAATCAGGGTGAGACGCCCGCATTAATTGCGGCGCAAGCCGGGCGTGTTGGTGTTTTAGAAAAGCTCCACGAGTGGAACATTGATCTGACGGCTGCCAATGAATATGGCGTGACGCCCGCGGTTATTGCGGCGGGCAACGATCAGATTGGTGTTTTAGAAAAGTTCCACGAGTGGAACATTGATCTGACGGCTGCCAATGAACATGGCGTGACGCCCGCATTAATTGCGGTGAAAGCCGGGCGTGTTGGTGTTTTAGAAAAGTTCCACGAGTGGGACATTGATTTAACAACTCCCAACAATCAGGGTGAGACCCCCGCGTTCACTGCAGCAAAGTATGGATGCCTGAAGGTATTGGACAAGTTCCACGAGTGGGGAATTGATCTGACGACGGCTACCAAAAATGGTGAAACGCCCGCATTCATTGCGGCAGACAACGGGCATATTGGTGTTTTAGAAAAGCTCCACGAGTGGAACATTGATCTGACGACGGCTACCAAAAATGGTGAAACGCCCGCATTCATTGCGGCAGACAACGGGCATATTGGTGTTTTAGAAAAGCTCCACGAGTGGAACATTGATCTGACGACGGCTACCAAAAATGGTGAAACGCCCGCATTCATTGCGGCAGACAGCGGGCATATTGGTGTTTTAGAAAAGCTCCACGAGTGGAACATTGATCTGGCGACCGCCACTAAAAATGGTGAAACGCCCGCATTCATTGCGGCAGACAACGGGCATATTGGTGTTTTAGAAAAGCTCCACGCGTGGGGAATTGATTTAACAACTCCCAACAATCAGGGTGAGACGCCCGCATTCATTGCGGCGAGCAACGATCAGATTGGTGTTTTAGCAAAGCTCCACGAGTGGGACATTGATTTAACAACTCCCAACAATCAGGGTGAGACGCCCGCGTTCACTGCAGCAAAGTATGGATGCCTGAAGGTATTGGACAAGTTCCACGAGTGGGGAATTGATCTGACGACGGCTACCAAAAATGGTGAAACGCCCGCATTCATTGCGGCAGACAGCGGGCATATTGGTGTTTTAGAAAAGCTCCACGAGTGGAACATTGATCTGGCGACCGCCACTAAAAATGGTGAAACGCCCGCATTCATTGCGGCAGACAACGGGCATATTGGTGTTTTAGAAAAGCTCCACGCGTGGGGAATTGATTTAACAACTCCCAACAATCAGGGTGAGACGCCCGCGTTCACTGCAGCAAAGTATGGATGCCTGAAGGTATTGGACAAGTTCCACGAGTGGGGAATTGATCTGACGACGGCTACCAAAAATGGTGAAACGCCCGCATTCATTGCGGCAGACAGCGGGCATATTGGTGTTTTAGAAAAGCTCCACGCGTGGAACATTGATCTGGCGACCGCCACTAAAAATGGTGAAACGCCCGCATTCATTGCGGCAGACAACGGTCATATTGGTGTTTTAGAAAAGCTCCACGCGTGGGGAATTGATTTAACAACTCCCAACAATCAGGGTGAGACCCCCGCGTTCACTGCAGCAAAGTATGGATGCCTGAAGGTATTGGACAAGTTCCACGAGTGGGGAATTGATCTGACGACGGCTACCAAAAATGGTGAAACGCCCGCATTCATTGCGGCAGACAGCGGGCATATTGGTGTTTTAGAAAAGCTCCACGAGTGGGACATTGATTTAACAACTCCCAACAATCAGGGTGAGACGCCCGCATTCATTGCGGCAGACAACGGGCATATTGGTGTTTTAGAAAAGCTCCACGCGTGGAACATTGATCTGACGACGGCTACCAAAAATGGTGAAACGCCCGCATTCATTGCGGCAGGCAACGATCATATTGGTGTTTTAGAAAAGCTCCACGCGTGGAACATTGATCTGACGACGGCTACTAAAAATGGTGTAACGCCGGCATTAATTGCGGCAGGCAACGATCATATTGGTGTTTTAGAAAAGCTCCACGCGTGGGGAATTGATCTGACGACGGCTACTAAAAATGGTGTAACGCCCGCATTAATTGCGGCGGCCAACGGTCAGATTGGTGTTTTAGAAAAGCTCCACGCGTGGGGAATTGATCTGACGACGGCTACCAAAAATGGTGTAACGTCCGCATTCATTGCGGCAGACAGCGGGCATATTGGTGTTTTAGAAAAGCTCCACGCGTGGAACATTGATCTGGCGACCGCCACTAAAAATGGTGAAACGCCCGCATTCATTGCGGCGAGCAACGGTCATATTGGTGTTTTAGAAAAGCTCCACGCGTGGGGAATTGATCTGACGATGGCTACTAAAAATGGTGCAACGCCCGCATTCATTGCGGCAGGCAACGGTCATATTGGTGTTTTAGAAAAGCTCCACGCGTGGGGAATTGATCTGACGATGGCTACTAAAAATGGTGCAACGCCGGCATTAATTGCGGCAGGCAACGGTCAGATTGGTGTTTTAGAAAAGCTCCACGCGTGGAACATTGATCTGACGACGGCTACCAAAAATGGTGCAACGCCGGCATTAATTGCGGCAGGCAACGATCAGATTGGTGTTTTAGAAAAGTTCCACGAGTGGGACATTGATTTAACAACTCCCAACAATCAGGGTGAGACCCCCGCGTTCACTGCAGCAAAGTATGGATGCCTGAAGGTATTGGACAAGTTCCACGAGTGGGGAATTGATCTGACGACGGCTACCAAAAATGGTGAAACGCCCGCATTCATTGCGGCGAGCAACGGTCATATTGGTGTTTTAGAAAAGCTCCACGAGTGGAACATTGATTTAACAACTCCCAACAATCAGGGTGAGACGCCCGCATTAATTGCGGCAGGCAACGATCAGATTGGTGTTTTAGCAAAGCTCCACGAGTGGGGAATTGTTGTAACCATTACCAATCAACATAGTAAGACCAACACATTTGATTTAACACTAGGTGAGGTTAATAAAAAAAATAAGACTAGAACAGAAAACAACTATTCTTTATTCAGATCAAGAAAACTCAGTCAGCCAGCAGTATCGAAAGGAGAAGGCAACGCCAATAGCGAGTATGGCTTTGTTGCCGGTTGTGTCGCAAATCTCGAAGCCGGTGTGTATAATTGATGGCTTATAGTGAATTATCTACGTAGAAGGATGTGATATGATCAATTTCAAATGGCGCCATTTTGAGAAGGGGATTATTTTGATGGCGGTGCGCTGGTATTTAGCTTAGGCTTTGTTGCCTAACCCCACGCCTTTGTTTGTGTCTCAAAATTTAGGCGCAACGATAACTCGCCGGCATTCCTAGCCGTGTCATTTTATTTAACACACCACAACCGATCATTGATTCGATTTTTTGCCGTACAAAATCTCGAGCATGTAACGTACTACCCAATATTCTTTTGTAGCGTTGAATGGCTTTGTTGCCTAACTAAAACATGAACAATCTATGTAATTTTTGCTGTCTATATTATAATCAGCACCCCACGATTTTTAAGCAGAGGGCGCCTCATATGCCAAATAAATATCCAAACAAAAAAGGTTGGAGGATTCCCAAGCAGAAATACAAGGTGAGCAATTGGCGTGAATATAATAATGCATTACGCAATCGTGCCAATATTGAAATCTGGATATCCGATGATATTATTCATTCGTGGTATGAAAAAGATCGTGTGTATGATGGCAAAGGCGCACCCCAAAAGTTCACGGATCTTGCGATCATTACGTGCCATGAAATTCGGCAAGTTTTTCGTTTAGCGTTGAGGCAATGTCAAGGGTTTATGAATTCAATTTTCAAGATGAAAGCCCTTAATATAAAATCACCGGATTACAGTTGCTTGTCAAAACGGTTAGCGCTTTTAACTATTCAGTCGCCTCGTTACAGGAAAACGGAATCGGCAGATAAAAGCGTTGTGGCTATCGCCCTTGACTCCACTGGGTTAAAACGGTTTGGCAGAGGTGAATGGCATCAGGAAACATATACATTATCAGCCAAACGGAGTTGGCGTAAATTGCATATAGCCGTTGATAATAAACATATTATTCATGGTAATGATTTAACGGATCGCTTTACGGCGGATTGCCAAAGCGTTGCAACGTTATCAAAGCAACTTACTTGCAAAGTGGGCCATGTCAGCGCCGATGGTGCCTACGATAAGAATCCTGTTTATGAAATATTATCAAATTACTTTAAAGGAGCCGCTATAATAATGCCGCCTGATAGTGATGCTGTTTATGATAAAAATAATCATACACAACGTAATGGTAATGTTAAGCAACTAAAAGCATTGGGCCGAATGGCTTGGCAACGAATAAGACAATACGGTTATCGGAATTATTCAGAGTTGGCGATTCAACGCTACAAAAGAATATTGGGTAGTACGTTACATGCTCGAGATTTTGTACGGCAAAAAATCGAATCAATGATCGGTTGTGGTGTGTTAAATAAAATGACACGGCTAGGAATGCCGGCGAGTTATCGTTGCGCCTAAATTTTGCGACACAGACAAAGCCGTGAGGTTAGGCAACAAAGCCCGTTCTAGCTGTTGCTCCGTGGTGATTGGCATTAGCAGTCCTCTCATCGTGATCAGAAAAGATCAGTTATGACATAGGGTGAAAGTAATTGGCAATAATGATTGCTACTTTCGCACAAGGTAGTTACTACTCGCCCTTTCTTCTTTTTCTTTTGTATTGGTGTGCATATTGGTCCAGTAAATTACGGATCATTTTCTGATATTGAGTATGGTGATTTTTAGCTTCTTTCTTAAAGAAATCGACGCTTTCTTTCGTTAAGGAGAGCGTGACCTTTACGGTATCACCTTTCAAGACCAGTTCGCTGGGAGATGGTAAAAAGTCTTTAACCACTTTGACATCACCGATAGGCTCATCGGTGTATTTAATTTTTTTCTTTCTCATAAATTTTCTTCCCCTTTCTCCAATAACCAGCACCAATGATTCGAACTTTATTGTCCCGATAAGTAAATCGGACCGTCATGACTTCTCCATCCACTTTGCCAAAACAATAATATCTTTTTTCTGAAAGGCTGTGCTCAGTATCTTCAGCAATCACACGGTGCACATCCAAAAAAGCGCGTTGCGCTTCGAAGAAGGACACTCCATGTTTCTCCTGGTTAATTTTATCCTTGTTGTTGTCCCATTCGAAGTCTGCTGTTCTCATAATGATAGGATTATACCGGATAACCATATAAATAGCCATATATGGTTGCATTTGTAAGTATGGCTAAAAAATCTAAAAATCATATAGTAGCTTAGACGCGCTATCTTTAAACCGCCTGCCCTCTTCGATGTATTCTAAACAAGCGTGTCGCGATGCTCGTGATAGATTATTGCCATCCCTGTCAATAATCGACTCGCAATACGCGCCTTCGCTTCGCTCTCCATGGCGCGCATCGAGCGCATGTTTTAAAAGGATGCTTGGGGAGAAACACTGCTCTCTAGCGCTGGGTATGTAAACGCTAAAAAATGTACAAAATTCACAACAAAATGCGTTAGCATGCTTGAACGCACATCACCCGTTAATTGATAAGACAAGCCATAGCCGGCCCCTGCTAAACCAGCTAAGCCAACGTACTTTAAACCACCTTGAAAATGGGCACCACCAAACAGAGCAGACGATAACAGTAAAGCAATTTGAAGCTGAGCCTGTTTAAATAAGTTTCCTTGGATTTGCATTCTAAACAACGCTTCTTCCGCAGGGCACACTAACAATAAATTTGTCGCTGCCCAGCGCTTAAAATGAGGCTTGATCTTAAATTCTGTCTTAACATAACCCAACATTTTTGCACCTAGAAGCTCAGCCATAATTGTTGCCGATGTAATTAATAAAATAGCTGGAAAGGCTGTAGAACGCGTTTGTGCTAAAACCGCATCAGTCTGTAACCCAAAAGCAAGCAACGTAATCTGACCTGCTAGCACCTTGTCGTAATTTAAATAAAGATTATAGGGAACGGCTCCGTCAGAGATTACTTCATTTTGAATAATGTGCTCATTACTAAAGCCTGGCATTTTATGCAAACTAATTGCCGCATTTAATAACACACCAAGAATATTGACACCAAAGCGGGCATAAGGATTCTCTAAATAGGATGGTAATGCCAATAACCCCGCATAACAACCCAACGCAGCTAAACCGACCGGCCGAACACGACCACTTATTAAACTCAGCACCACTGTAGTAGCTGTACTTACCATTGCCAGTTTTTTAGACAAAAACAATACACCTATCGATGAAATATATAAACCAGCTGCTGAAATATTTGATAACACCACACGCATTGTAACTAATCCCTAAAATAAACGGTTCTTTAAAAACTCAGCCAACTATTGATTAAGGCTTTGTTGCCTAACTAAAATATGAACAATCTATTTCGGGACTGTTCATTAGTTTGTGTAAATCGCGTCAGTCAGAATTATTAATCAACCATTGTGTTAACTGATTTTTTTTAATTTTATCACGAGTTTCGCGGTTTTGTAAAATCTCAGAGTTTTCCAAGGCTTTGTTGCCTAACTAAAACATGAACAATCTATGTAATTTTTGCTGTCTATATTATAATCAGCACCCCACGATTTTTAAGCAGAGGGCGCCTCATATGCCAAATAAATATCCAAACAAAAAAGGCTGGACGATTCCCAAGCAGAAATACAAGGTGAGCAATTGGCGTGAATATAATAATGCATTACGCAATCGTGCCAATATTGAAATCTGGATATCCGATGATATTATTCATTCGTGGTATGAAAAAGATCGTGTGTATGATGGCAAAGGCGCACCCCAAAAGTTCACGGATCTTGCGATCATTACGTGCCATGAAATTCGGCAAGTTTTTCGTTTAGCGTTGAGGCAATGTCAAGGGTTTATGAATTCAATTTTCAAGATGAAAGCCCTTAATATAAAATCACCGGATTACAGTTGCTTGTCAAAACGGTTAGCGCTTTTAACTATTCAGTCGCCTCGTTACAGGAAAACGGAATCGGCAGATAAAAGCGTTGTGGCTATCGCCCTTGACTCCACTGGGTTAAAACGGTTTGGCAGAGGTGAATGGCATCAGGAAACATATACATTATCAGCCAAACGGAGTTGGCGTAAATTGCATATAGCCGTTGATAATAAACATATTATTCATGGTAATGATTTAACGGATCGCTTTACGGCGGATTGCCAAAGCGTTGCAACGTTATCAAAGCAACTTACTTGCAAAGTGGGCCATGTCAGCGCCGATGGTGCCTACGATAAGAATCCTGTTTATGAAATATTATCAAATTACTTTAAAGGAGCCGCTATAATAATGCCGCCTGATAGTGATGCTGTTTATGATAAAAATAATCATACACAACGTAATGGTAATGTTAAGCAACTAAAAGCATTGGGCCGAATGGCTTGGCAACGAATAAGACAATACGGTTATCGGAATTATTCAGAGTTGGCGATTCAACGCTACAAAAGAATATTGGGTAGTACGTTACATGCTCGAGATTTTGTACGGCAAAAAATCGAATCAATGATCGGTTGTGGTGTGTTAAATAAAATGACACGGCTAGGAATGCCGGCGAGTTATCGTTGCGCCTAAATTTTGAGACACAAACAAAGGCGTGGGGTTAGGCAACAAAGCCCATCGTAGAAACGATTATCGATCAGTTGAAAAACTTGTATCATGTTGAGCATTCGCGTCATCGTAGTCCGATTAATTTTTTAGTCAATACCCTTGCAGCGCTAATTGCCTATTCTTGGCGACCAAACAAACCAGGAATAAAAACCAACAATATAAAGAATAATTTATACGCAGTTATCCAGAACTGAGGTTAAATACGTAATTTTTAGTTTAAGAAAGTCCACCACGTCTCAACAGTGCACTGCGAAATGCAGCTTCCCATTGAGAAGCCTCCACTTCCTGCTGTCTTTGACTCTCCTCATATGATGGTGGTTGATCTTGAAAGAAGCTTGGTTGTCCTAATAAAGCTCCCCTCCGACAAAACGAAGAAGCGCTTGTTTGAGATGGGTCACCTGAAACTGATCCGAAGAGTCTATCGAATGCTGTATAAGTGTCTAATTTGTCTTTTTGTGTTAAAAGCCGATAATCCGATTTTTCTCGCTTAGGCCGAAAAAAACCGGTTAAGTTTTGTCTAGCTGGCTCTAGTCTTTCTTTGAAAGTAGAATGTGCTTCTGATGTGCAGTTTCGTTCTTCCAAAGAACAAGCAGCCCCCATCGAAGTTATAAGTTTATTAACACTAGGGTCGGCAGGTAGGGGCTCTTCGGGTTGTGGATTGGAAGCATAGCCCTGCAGTCCTGACGTAGCGCTTAATCCCTGTTTTGAGGACAACGGGCATTGCGTTGTTTGGGGTTTTTGTCTTCGATGCTGAGTCTGAGCAAGATCCCCTGTAGCTAAAAAAGAATCAACTTGTTCAAAAAAAACCCCGTGTCTACGCTTGTAACGTAAGTCGTCCTTACCTCTACTCTCCTGGGAGGATCCGTTTATGAAGTCTCGTCGATATCGCTCTAGATGGGCCAACTCCTTTGCATTGTTTTTGGATGCTCTCATGTTGACTTGTATGGTAGGAATTAGCTTCTTCTTATCACGAAAGGCAGGACTTTCTAAGGTTTTACAATTAAGGGGGAGTGTCTCAAGAACAGCCTCAGCGTAAATCTGACAATCCAGCCGGCGTAGCATTGCTTTTTTTATTCTTTCAGCGGATAGCATGTTAGGCTCTGAACCTGATGCACTAAGCTGCGCAGTAGATTTAGGCTGCGAATTATAATTTTGTCTATTCATATTTTCCTCACTTAATTTTTATTCTTAATGGGGCTTTGTTGCCTAACTAAAATATGAACAATCTATTTCGGGACTGTTCATTAGTTTGTGTAAATCGCGTCAGTCAGAATTATTAATCAACCATTGTGTTAACTGATTTTTTAATTTTATCAAAAACTACATTGCGTTCAAATTAATTTCCTCTCTTATGAATTTTAAGTTTTATACAAAATCCGCCAGGCGATCTTCAAACATAAGGGCAAAACGATTCATGGCGGCACCCCAGTCTCGAATCGGCATGGTCCATTTTTTGGCTATATTTTTTAACCCTAAATAGAGTTGTTTTAAAGCGGCATCGTCCGACGGAAAAACTCGTTTATTTTTAATAACTTTTCGGATACTCATGTTCAGTGATTCAATAGCGTTAGTGGTATAAATCACCCTCCGAATTTCTGCCGGATAAGCAAAAAATGGCACAATGCGCTCCCAATGAGTCAACCAACTTTTGGCAATCGAGGGAAATTCAGCATCCCATTTCTCAGAGAAACTCGTCAGCGCCAATTCTGCTTCTTCAACCGTACTGGCCGAATAAATAGCTTTTAAGTCAGCGGCCACTTCTTTTTTCTTTTTCCAACCCACATAGCGCAATGAATTCCGCACCATGTGTACAATGCAAAGCTGTACTTGAGTGTTAGGATACACAGCGCCAATCGCATCAGGAAAGCCCGTTAGCCCGTCAACGCAACAAATCAGGATATCTTCTAGGCCTCGATTTTTTAACTCCGTTAATACATTCAACCAGAATTTAGCGCCCTCATTTTGGCTAATCCAAATACCTAGCAATTCTTTTTGCCCATCGATATTAATTCCTAAAGCCAAATACAATGCCTTATTGATAACCTTTTTATCTTGCTGCACTTTAATCACTAAAGCGTCCAAATACACAATCGGATACACCTTGTCCAACGGACGACTTTGCCAAGCCTTCACTTCTTCAATCACTTCGTTGGTTACTGTAGAAATGAGACTCGAACAAATAGTTGTGCCATACAAATCTTTCAACTGATCTTGAATATCACGGGTAGTCATACCCCGTGCATAAAGACTCATAATTTTGTCATCCAAATCATCAAAGCGGGTTTGATGTTTTGGAATCAATTGCGGTACAAACTCATTGTTACGATCACGAGGAACCTCAATGGTCATCTCGCCATCTGTTGTTTTGATCGTTTTTTGGCTGTGCCCATTGCGGGAATTACCACTATTGTTGCCAGACACTTCGTGTTTTGCATAACCCAGCGCGTCCGTCAGCTCCCCTTCCAGAATACGCTCCGTCAGTGCCTTTTTTAACTCCTTTAACAAACCAGTATCACCGAAAATATCAGATGCGGTCTTGGTATGTTTGAGAAAATATTCCACAACCTGTGGATCTAATTTATTGGTTTTCATTGCCATAGTCAAAGACTCCGTATAATTTTAACGACCTTTCCCTGACTATCGCATTTACACAATCTTATTTACAGACCCCATAAATACGGCCAACGCCCTTCATCGTGCCAACATAATACGTATCCTGAGAACCTAAATAACCTGGGTGTTCTGTTTCAATCTCGCCGTGCGCTTCTTTTTCTCGTTTTGATTTTTCTAATGCTTGTCATTGTTCTTCCGTTAATAACATACCGTCTTGCGCCGATTTCGCTTCAAGCGCTTTTAGTCGCTTCTTAAAAGTCTCTAGATCATTACGTAGCCACACCGAACGAACTCCGCTGCTCGATACGATAATGCCTCGCGCCAGTAATTCATTGGCCGCACGTGCCTGACCTAACGCTGGGTTTTCAATAGCCAAAGCAATTACCGCTTCTTCTACATGTAACGGCACTCTATTTTTTTCATTCGGTTTCTTCTTACTCATATCATGGAGTGCTTCTTCGCCACCATTTTCATAAAGTGTTTTGAAACGGTAAAAACTGTCGTGTGAATAACCCATAACCTTGCAGGCTTGTGAAACATTTCCCAATTGTTTAGACAGCTCTAGTAAACCTAATTTGGGTTTGATAATCTTTTCGGATACACTGGTCATAATAACCCTCGATGCGCGCCATGGAGAGCGAAGCGAAGGCGCGTATTCCGCGGTAGGCTCGGATTTTTTGCCGAGCGTAAGCGACTGCAAAAAATCTTTACGAGCCGTCAAGTCATTTGAGAGCCCGTGCGTAGTCGAGCCGTGAGGTCGCGGAGCGCGGGCGACGAGGACGTCCGCGGCTATTTAAGTTGTCGCGTATTGCGAGTCGATTATTGACAGGGATGGCAATAATCTATCACGAGCATCGCGACACGCTTGCCTCGTGTTGGTTGTTTAAGGTTGGTCAATTAAATTTTACTCTAACTGACCAGGAGTGTCAGATCAAGTCTGAAGGTTTACATATTAACCGCCAGAGAGGTAGAGATTCTACTTACGTATTTGTTCACCGGCATAACGGTCAAATACGGCCTTACTACTCCATCGATGCGCGCCATGGAGAGCGAAGCGAAGGCGCGTATTCCGCGGTAGGCTCGGATTTTTTGCCGAGCGTAAGCGACTGCAAAAAATCTTTACGAGCCGTCAAGTCATTTGAGAGCCCGTGCGTAGTCGAGCCGTGAGGTCGCGGAGCGCGGGCGACGAGGACGTCCGCGGCTATTTAAGTTGTCGCGTATTGCGAGTCGATTATTGACAGGGATGGCAATAATCTATCACGAGCATCGCGACACGCTTGGAATACCACTGGTTGGCAAGCTGCCCGTGTTCGTGCGGGATTGTCCGATGTACGTGTTCACGATTTGCGACACACGTTCGGACGTTGTTTACGAGCAATGGGTGTTTCGTACGAAGATCGACAAGACTTGTTAGGGCATAAGTCAGGAAGAATGACCACACATTATTCGTCTGCAGAGATTAGAAACTTAATCGAATCGGCGAATTTAATTTGTCAAAGACGTGTGAGCACTCCTACTTTACGCTTGATCCGGTCCCAAGTTGATCCTAGGTCCCGCAAAAGTCCCGCAAGGATAATGGCGGAGTATGAAGAGAAAAGGGTGGGTTAGTTGTAATTGATTGATTTAACGTTAATTAATTGGCTCCCCGGGAGGGATTTGAACCCCCGACCAAGTGATTAACAGTCAGTAGCATATTTTATATGAATCAATTAGTTAAGCAAGGCATTTTTAGGAAAATAGGGTAGGTTAGTGCTTGTTTTAATGAGCCTGGAGTGGTTTTTTAGGAAAATAGACCAGCTACTTTTCAAACTTGGCAGAAAATGGGCGCACGCGGAAGGAAAAATTTTTGTGGCTACCAACAAGCTTATTAAGTTTGCTGGTAGCCTACTAACTTTAAAAATTACTTTTCTTTCAACGTGAGCTGCCAAACGTATGCGGAGCAGAAGAGATTCCCCGAATCTCTGGCTCTACTGAATGAGATCCTGGCTGATTTGAGAAGAAGGAATGAGAATTACCAGTAGAAACTTGGTGGCCTTCTTGAAAAAAGCCTTTTAATTTAGAAATGATTTTTCCTATTTTCTGTTGCCTCTTCTGGAGGAGCTGAAGTCTATTTTTAGCTTCAATGCTCTCTGAGAGCGAATTCAAGTAATGTGTAGATGACCCCATGCCACTGGACACTCGTTCCTCGGCTAAAAAGGATTCATTAAAAGCCATATTTTTCTTAGTCTCAGCTGTATGTGCTCTTGTCTTCATCTTTTTCAGCTCTCGAGTAACCTGGTGAAGCTGCGCCACCAATTGATCAATAGCTTCTTTTATCTCGTGCTGTGGTGTAAAGCAGTTATAACGCTTATACTTAGTCAAGTCGTCGTCTTCCTTTGCTATTGCCATTGCTGCACCAACAGCGCCAAGATTAGAGCTATCACCTATAACCATACCAGAAAAATCCTTAGGTTGGAGCTCATCAGAAAATCGGTCTGTTCTTCTACGCATCACAAAAACCCCTCTTTGAAATAGACATTTACCTGCAATTTGGCACCGTTACTTTTGAAAAGATGCCTTAGAAGTAGAATTATTACATAAAAACCTTAATTTGAAAATTAACATACCCTTAAATGCGTCTGTTTTTTTAAAGTTGTAGAAAAACTACCCCTATGAATTCGCTTGCCGCAGCCTACATGCTCTTGCGTCGATGCAGTTGGGGGTCCTTTCAGCCAAACACGACAGCACGAATTACCGGGATTTCAGTGCGCTGCATTTTATGGTTTATCCCTCAAGATAAAACACTACCTATTCTTTTCTTGTTTCTTCGGGTTCGGGCAACTGCGGTTTCCGAAAGCCGCCCACCACAGCCTGCACGGTGCCGCCGATGAAGTTCGGAATCGTTTTCCGACCGAAAACGGCGGCACAAATCATGGCTAAAATGTTTTCTTGAAACGGCGTTAGGCTGTGCCAAAGGCCCAACGCATACTGATGGAAATCAGGACCAAAGAATCCTGACCAAAAGGGTGAGGCAAATAAGGCAAATGACAGGAGCCGTAACGGTTTATCCTTATCGACTAACTGCGCCAACTCCCACTGCGCTACCGCCAACTGTTTTGAGAGTACCATTTCTTTTCGGGCTTTAATTTCAGCAAGCTTTAAATCTTGGGTTTCTTGTGAGCGTTTTTTGAGCCCTTCAAAAATAGCTTTCACAATCGACCAAATAATTTTAATCGGATTCATGATACTGCCTTCTGCTCTGACTTCACGCGCTTAAAAAAGACCCGCAGCAATACGCAAAAGAAATACGTCAAATACGCATCAACCACGATCGTCCACAGACCGTGCAGCCCATCGTGCTTTAAAAAATAAGCCTCAATGATAGAGCCGACGGGGAACCACACGACTAACACAAAAGCCGGCACTAACATCGTACCCTTGCGCTTCTTTAAGTTGGACTTTGGATAAATAAAATCCCTTGCCAGTTAGGACAATAATCAAAAAATGTGAGTTTCTAAATCTTAAGCTGTTTTTTGCAGCAATTCGTAGAATTGCTCAGGTGTAAAATTTATTTTATCCAACCATGATTTTACTATCCCAATCAAATCCTCTATTTTTTCAGGGTCTGAGTTTTGCGTCTTTTCTTCAGTCCTCTGAATCGTTTTAATTTTTGAGTTGCTATTTTTGAAAATAGCAGGATGTCGCGTGCGTTTCCCCTGCGTATCACCTTTGGTTCTGCCTTGCGGATTACCGCGTGGTTTGCAGAGATTAGCAGGCGTGCCAACGGTATCAAGCACCGTAGAAAAACCCCGTTGCGTTTGTGAAGGGGTCGCAGTTATTGATGGTTTTTCGTTATCCACTTGGAAGCTCGGCAAATACCGCTCCCATTTTTTCGGTAAAATCGGGGCAAGATTCCTCGCTAGATAAAGTTGCGTATACGCTAATGCTGTCATCCGCCACCAATCTTCTTCGTGCTTAACATCCGGTGTTTGGTATCGGTCAAATAACAGTTTGTCTTTACCAAAACGAAAGTAGTGTTCAATGTCATAGCGTCTATCGTAATAGTGATACGCTTCTAATGCTGTGATTTCATTACGTCGTTCACCAGCGAGTCCTAACCAGAGTGGATTTTTATATAAAGATTTACCGTTAGCATCAACCGCAACCAATTGCACAACAGTAACAGGATGCTCATATCCTTTAAATTGCTTTGAACCACGCAGTAATTGGTCACGCCATATTTTAATCTCCAATTGGTAAGTTTTGCCACTGCGGGTTGTAATGGGTTGCTGCACAATCTCATCGGATTCACGGTGAGTCGTGCTGTCGTTTAGTTTCATCGCATCACCATAGCGTTTTATACTTCCTGAGGTATTATCTTCTATTGATGCGGGCGCGAAAACATTACGGGTACTGTTAAAACGGAAAAGATGTACCCAATTGGGATTTTCGCTAACCAGTTTACGGCAAGCTTCTGTCGATGCGCGCCATGGAGAGCGAAGCGAAGGCGCGTATTCCGCGGTAGGCTCGGATTTTTTGCCGAGCGTAAGCGACTGCAAAAAATCTTTACGAGCCGTCAAGTCATTTGAGAGCCCGTGCGTAGTCGAGCCGTGAGGTCGCGGAGCGCGGGCGACGAGGACGTCCGCGGCTATTTAAGTTGTCGCGTATTGCGAGTCGATTATTGACAGGGATGGCAATAATCTATCACGAGCATCGCGACACGCTTGACCATATTTTGAATCAGCCACGCTAACCACCAATTTATGAGTAAGCGCTAAGTCTGCAATACAACGGTTAATTTGCTGCATCCCAACTACATTGCCTTTTTCATCGCTTTTAACGCGCCTCGTATCCAGTGGAACTAACCAATGCTTTTCTTGAGCTGCACCATCATTGGGCAATAGTGATACCGTTGAATATTCATGTCCAATGGTAATCGGTTTGTTACCCGGTGCTGGATTAGGGCTGTAAACCACATGGCGATCTTCAACACAGTGTGCACTTTGACGCGACTGTGGTGTCGTATCCGCAATAATGATCACACGGTCATCGCTATGACTCACATGTTCATATTGTATTTTCATCATGCTATCCCAACAATTTGCTACCGACAAACCATCGCTAATCGCATCGGTAATACTACTGTATTCACGTTCAAAGTATGGCGATTCACATAATTCTATGGGTGTTTTGCAGCGATGGCCATGGCTTGAAAGGGCATCGAGTAAATTCATATTGGCATCGCGTCGCGCGGGGAAGATGTTGTAGAGGAATGTACGGAATTGTTTTAGTTTTTCTGTCGCTAACATCGTTTGTTCCTTATTTTATTTTTTCGAACAAACGTTGTTTACAACGTAAAATTTTTTTTCGGTTTCTATGTCAAGCAATTTTTAATTATTTTTATAAATTTATCCAAAGTCCAATGTATAGAAAAGTTAAAAATGATTGAAAAGGGAAATTTTGAAACGATACTCAAAAAACCACTTACGGCGAATGCTGTTAAGCAAAGCATGCGTTCTTGTTTGCAAAGTGTGTATGCTTAAGGCATTTTCCGAAAACA
>NZ_CP186487.1:0-34021 GCF_049348705.1 Candidiatus Paracoxiella cheracis
ATGCCTATGACAATCTGTTGACTCAGAACGAGCATGAGATCCATATCCCTTCGTTGTGTACATTGATAGGGTACAACAGTAAAGATTTTAAAACGATACGTCAGTCTTTAGTTTCTTTGATCTCAACGGTGCTTGAATGGAATTTAGTTGATAAAAACGAAGATGAGGAGCAGGGCGTTTGGATGGCAAGTAGCATGCTAGCAGATGCGAAAATAGAAGGCTCTGTATGCACATATTCTTACAGCAACCGTATGCGAGAATTGTGTTATTACCCAGAGTTTTATGGCCGTCTTAATATGCGGGTTCTATCTTGCTTCAAATCTACTTATGGGCTCGCGCTTTATGAAAACTGTATTAGATATCAAAGCATCACACAAACCCCGTGGTTTGATTTACCCACATATCGCAAGCTGATGGGTATTGAACGTGGTAAATATGAAGTTTTTAGAGATTTAAACCGACGCGTCATCAAACCATCCGTTGCTGAAGTGAACCTAAATGCCCCTATAGTGGTATCGCCTGAATTTAAAAAGCAGGGAAGGTCAGTCGTTGCTGTTCGCTTTCTCATCGGTAAACAAACGGAAAAGTCAGCAATTAGTCAAACAAATAAAAATGAAAGAGAATATACTATTTTAGAGCGCCTAACCGATGATTTTGGTGTTAATGCGAAAAAAGCAAAAGATTTAATTGATCAATATAGCGAACAATATTTACTAGAAAAGATGAAGTTAGTTGAAACGTCTAACTCATACTTGAATGGTAAAATAGAGCATCTTGCTAAATATTTGGAAAAAGCACTACAAGAGGATTACCAACCTCCTAAATCAAGTAAAGAAAATCTAGAGAAGCTTCGCGTGAGACGCGAGAAAGAGGCTAAGCTTGATAAATTGCGAGAAGCGAATCTTGAAAAATACCGTTGTTACCAAAATCAAAACCTTCCCAAAATTTTGAGCGATTTACCAAGTAAAAAGCAGCAGCAGATAGAAAAAGAATTTGACCAATATATGGGTTTCACAATATATAATACTTTATACATCAAAGATGGCTTGAAAAACCCACTAGTGCGAGACCGATTTGGTGATTTTATAAGAAAAAATCACACGGAATTGTTAGCATCTTTATTGCCATTTGATACGTTTTGTAAGGAGCATCCAGTCTAATGGGAGTAGATACTAAACGATCATTTGGTGGTGGGTTAGAAGCGGTTCTCGGTGCGGCTAACATACGTGTTGAAGATGCTGAATCAAATACAAATTCGCAAGAATTAAAGCAGCTGATGGTTCATCAAATTGTCCCCGGCAGGTTTCAGCAACGCCGTCATTTTGATAAATCTGCGTTGCAAGAGTTGTCAGACTCAATTGCTGCGCAAGGTATTTTGCAGCCTATCGTTGTTAGGCAAATCGCGCAAAATGAATATGAGATTATCGCGGGTGAGCGCCGTTGGCGAGCAGCACAGATGGCTGAATTGCAGCAGGTTCCTTGTATTATTTGTAATATAAGTGATGAGTCAGCATTAGCCTTTGGTTTGATTGAAAACATTCAAAGGCAGGATCTTAATCCTATTGAGGAAGCAAGCGCGCTGAAACGTTTGCTAGAAGAGTTTAATATGACTCATGAGGAAGTAGCAAAGTCTGTGGGGCGCTCTAGGGCTTTGGTTACTAATATGCTGAGATTGCTCAATTTAACTCAGAGCGTTCAAGACATGCTGATTGCTAAAGAGATTAATATTGGTCATGCCAGGGTGCTTTTAGTATTTTCTCCAGAAGAACAACTATCGATGGCTAACACCATTGTTGCAAAAAAAATGTCTGTACGAGCAGCAGAAAAATTTGCTCAAGCAAAGCGACAGGGAAAATCTTATAACGATAAATCAGTGGCACAACACCCTAAGTGTGGGAGTTGGTCTACAGAGTTGAGCAAAAAATTGTCATCTAAAGTGAGGGTATCGCTGCCTGAAGCAGGATCAGGAAAAATTGTGATTCATGTTGACTCAGCTGATGAGGTGGAGTGGTTGATTGAGGGCTTGTAGCAAAGTAGCAGCGTGGCATTGTTTCCTTACCCTGTAATGATTCGTGAATCCCAAAATTCAGGCGCAGCGATAGCTTGACGGCATTCCCAACCCAGTCATTTTATTGAGAACTCCGCAACCAATCATCGCTTCGTTTTTTTGTTGAGATAATTCCCTGGCATGTATTTGATTAGGGACTGTTTATTAGTTTGTGTAAATCGCGTCAGTCAGAATTATGAATCAGCCATTGTGTTAACTGATTTTTTAATTTTATCAAAAACTACATTGCGTTCAAATTAATTTCCTCTCTTATGAATTTTAAGTTTTATACAAAATCCGCCAGGCGATCTTCAAACATAAGGGCAAAACGATTCATGGCGGCACCCCAGTCTCGAATCGGCATGGTCCATTTTTTGGCTATATTTTTTAACCCTAAATAGAGTTGTTTTAAAGCGGCATCGTCCGACGGAAAAACTCGTTTATTTTTAATAACTTTTCGGATACTCATGTTCAGTGATTCAATAGCGTTAGTGGTATAAATCACCCTCCGAATTTCTGCCGGATAAGCAAAAAATGGCACAATGCGCTCCCAATGAGTCAACCAACTTTTGGCAATCGAGGGAAATTCAGCATCCCATTTCTCAGAGAAACTCGTCAGCGCCAATTCTGCTTCTTCAACCGTACTGGCCGAATAAATAGCTTTTAAGTCAGCGGCCACTTCTTTTTTCTTTTTCCAACCCACATAGCGCAATGAATTCCGCACCATGTGTACAATGCAAAGCTGTACTTGAGTGTTAGGATACACAGCGCCAATCGCATCAGGAAAGCCCGTTAGCCCGTCAACGCAACAAATCAGGATATCTTCTAGGCCTCGATTTTTTAACTCCGTTAATACATTCAACCAGAATTTAGCGCCCTCATTTTGGCTAATCCAAATACCTAGCAATTCTTTTTGCCCATCGATATTAATTCCTAAAGCCAAATACAATGCCTTATTGATAACCTTTTTATCTTGCTGCACTTTAATCACTAAAGCGTCCAAATACACAATCGGATACACCTTGTCCAACGGACGACTTTGCCAAGCCTTCACTTCTTCAATCACTTCGTTGGTTACTGTAGAAATGAGACTCGAACAAATAGTTGTGCCATACAAATCTTTCAACTGATCTTGAATATCACGGGTAGTCATACCCCGTGCATAAAGACTCATAATTTTGTCATCCAAATCATCAAAGCGGGTTTGATGTTTTGGAATCAATTGCGGTACAAACTCATTGTTACGATCACGAGGAACCTCAATGGTCATCTCGCCATCTGTTGTTTTGATCGTTTTTTGGCTGTGCCCATTGCGGGAATTACCACTATTGTTGCCAGACACTTCGTGTTTTGCATAACCCAGCGCGTCCGTCAGCTCCCCTTCCAGAATACGCTCCGTCAGTGCCTTTTTTAACTCCTTTAACAAACCAGTATCACCGAAAATATCAGATGCGGTCTTGGTATGTTTGAGAAAATATTCCACAACCTGTGGATCTAATTTATTGGTTTTCATTGCCATAGTCAAAGACTCCGTATAATTTTAACGACCTTTCCCTGACTATCGCATTTACACAATCTTATTTACAGACCCTTTGATTACCCAATATGGTTTTATAGCGCTGAATCGATAATTTAGAATTATTGCGTTTACCATAATTCCTGGCTCGCTGCCAATTCATGCGCCCAAAGGTTTGCACTTCCTGAAAGTTACGATTACGCTGCGGATGACTACCTTTATTATAAACAGCATCGCTATCCGGTGGAATAACAATATCCGCATCCATGAATTTCGTTGATAATGCATTATACACGGGGTTTTTATCGTAGGCACCATCTGCCGTGACCTGCTGCACATCAACTTCAATCTGTGACACTAATGCTGGGACAACCTGATCATCCGATACAAATCGATCGGTTAATGTCGCCCCATGAATAATGTGCAAATCATCCACAGCAATATGTAATTTGCGCCAACTTCGTTTCGCTGATACTTTATGCTTCTTCTGATGCCATTCGTTACGACCAAATCGTTTTAATCCTGTTGCGTCAATAGCGATGGCTGCTACGGTGTCATCCGGTTTGTCGTTGCTGGTATAACGCGGCACTTTGATCTTCAGTAAGGGCAATCGTTTTGATAAGCAACTATAATCTGGGCACACGAGCGGTAGGTTTTTTAATGCAAATAATGAATTAATAAATCCTTCGGTTTGTCGCAAGGGCAAGCGGTAGACTTGACGTATTTCATGGCAAACCAGTATCGCAAAATCGCTATACACTTTGGGCTGGCCACTGCCATGATTGACTTGATCTTTTTCATACCATTGTTCAATCGCGTCGTCTGATAACCAAACTTCTATCGATGCGCGCCATGGAGAGCGAAGCGAAGGCGCGTATTCCGCGGTAGGCTCGGATTTTTTGCCGAGCGTAAGCGACTGCAAAAAATCTTTACGAGCCGTCAAGTCATTTGAGAGCCCGTGCGTAGTCGAGCCGTGAGGTCGCGGAGCGCGGGCGACGAGGACGTCCGCGGCTATTTAAGTTGTCGCGTATTGCGAGTCGATTATTGACAGGGATGGCAATAATCTATCACGCGCATCGCGACACGCTTGAGCGCCTCGGCGACGTAGAGCCTCATTGTAATCGGACCAGTTGGTTATTTTGTGGCGTTGCTTGGGGACATGCCATCCTTTTTTCTGAGCATATTTATTGGGCATCTCAGATATCCTCTGCTCAGTCATAGTGGGACTTTGATTATAATTCATACAGGGAAAAATAAGTAATCGGTCATAATGTGAGCTATTCAACAACGCCGGGTGGTGGATAAAAATCATCGTGCATACAGAGAGACAGACCTTGTATCAGGACGACTCTTTCACTAGCACCTCGACCTCAGAGGGAAGACCGTTGTCGATGAGTCGCTGCTCTAGTAATTCAATGCGCTTTTCAGCGAGGGTTTGTAAGAGCCGCGCACGTTTGGCTTGACCTTGATAATCACTGAGCAGTTGTGTGGCACGCTTACGCTCACGATCGCTAATGGTTAAGAGCCGCTTGAGCTGATCGGGATTATCCTCGAGCTGTTGAATGCTCAAGGGCAGGGCAACGGAGTCTAAGTCTTTCGCTTGGAGAAAAGCAGGCGCCAGCGCTGCATTTTCCCGACGGAGCTGTTCGTTTTCATCGCGCAAGACCCAGTAGTCATGATTTTTATTCTGCACGAAATCCTCAAACCAATCGACCTTAGCAAGCTTTTCCCGGGTGCGTTGACTGTGAATACTCACATATTCGTTGGAGCGTTGATAAATTTGCTGCTGAAAATCCTCAACACTGTCTTTTTTGACATAGAGGAGGATACGTACTAAGCCTTCTTTAACAAGTTTTTGGTGCCAGGTTTTTTCATAGCGGCGCTTAGTGTCTTTATCAATAGTTCCTTTTTTGATCATATTTATTGCACATCCATTTTGTTAATTTTGGAAAAGAAATCACTGATACGAAATAATACCACGATTGGGGTGGGGTGAGTATCCCAAAAATGCACGGAAAAATAGGTTACGATAATGGGACATTATCGGAGATTGCTCAGAAAATAAGCAAAAGTTAATTTTTGTACAGAAAAATACCCTAGAGTTCGTTGCTTTTTTCATAAAGAATTAATTTTTTTTTGTAAATATCACTATTTACTTGTCCATGTGAGTTGTAGAGAGCGCGTCCGCGTGTTTTTAGTGCGTCGTGTATTACGTGTGATTAGCCAGAGGGATGCCAATAATCTATTGTGCGCCTCGCGTGCCCCTGAATGAACAAGGCGTTTCAAGGGATGTTACTAAAGAAGATTAGACCTCCTGCGAAACTAAAAATTGAGCTTTTGGCCTCTAAATATCTAAATAATAAAAACAATCAGTTATGGCCCCAAAATTGCTCAAAATATGATTTTCGCAGGCTATTCCCAGATGAATTAAAAATCGACCATCCGAGCTCTGTTGCAAGTATTGAAAGTGATTTGAGTTTTGTATCAGCCAATCAGAGGTATACCGTATGTCCCTAGAATGGATAAAAGATAATCTTGATCCGAAATTAAATGAGCAAGCATTTGAAGCCTGTCCCCTAAAAAAAGAACTGGGTTTGGATGAAATCCAAAAAAAGTTGTCTAAAGATTGGGAAGACCAGCTTTGCCAGCGCTTGGTAGGATTGGACGTTAGTGGACAAGAAAAAATAGGAACTAAGGATCAGGCTAAAAGACATCTTGAACGCCATTTTGATGAGAAAAAGTACGTTCACACAGCTGCTTTAATTCAACAGCTTCAAATGGCCTTTTGGTATGCTACTGATTCAAGCAGCCCACTTTCTTTGGAAGTTAAAGAGAGGCTGCTAATTAGCATTAATGAAGGAGTACAGCAGTGCTCAGAAGGGTTGCATAACAGGTTAAATTTCCAATTATTAATTCTTGGTGAAGCAGAAAATTTAAAGCAACTACTAACATCAGTTAGAACTAAAATGGTCCGTGCAGCATATGCTTCTCTGTCCAATAATTTTGGAGAGGTGCACACTTATAACGCGCTTTCTAAACTTGCGAGAGATCTTGGCTTGGGCGTGCCGATGGCTAACGAAGAGGATCCATATCGCGGTTATTTGAATGTTCGTTCAGCTAGTGATCACTTGGCCAAAATTTTTAAAGCTGAGTACAGAGCTTTTAATTTACCTAACCTTATTTTTGATGAGTTAGAGGATATATTTAAAAAATTAGGCTATAGCGGCGAAAAAAAAGACGGATACTTTTATGATACTTATGCGGCAATAGTAGAACGATTGAAATCTATCATGCCTGTCTTATCAAAGGGAATAAAAAAGCCATTTTTTTATTGGGCTAATGAGCTTTGCAACGAAGGCGCTCCCCTCGATACCATTGTGGAGACTATTTTTATCATAGAAAATGAACTTTGTGTTATAGATATCAATAGAAAAAATATAAAAAAACTTATTTTAGAACAGCTTATTGAAGAAAAATTTGTTAATGCAGAAAGTTGTAGGGCATTTAATAGCCTGCGCGATTGTTCGAAAGATGACGGTAACTTATTCCCAATATCATTAATTGATGACGCGCAGTATTATGCTCTTGTTGAGGTTGAACAGCGTGAAATCACCAAAAAACACAGCATAGCCCTTATCAATAGGAGTCTCTCTGATCAAGGTGATTTTTTAATATATGTTGAAAATTTTGGCTTATCAGGGCAACTATTCTTAAATTACTGCGAGGTTTTAAAAAATGAGCCTAGTGCTTTAATTAATATTAATAGTATAGAACCCAAGCTGAAAAAAATTATTAATGATGATGAGATTTGGGACAGCCGATATTTAGTAAGTTGGTTCTGGGTTGCACAGAATTTGTTATTGGGGAGTGCTGATTTATTAACGACAAAACAAGAGTCACTGCTAGATATATTCGTACAGGCGTTGTTCGTCAAAGATAAGACTAACCAGTCCGGCTGGATGGCTCTGGCGCAGTATTACCCTGGGGGGTTCAAGGAAGCGTTTAGGCTTTTGCAGACAGAGGAGCAAAAAAATTGCCTGCTGTTTGCCTTGTGTGCTCAAGGGCAGCAGGGCTTGACAGGTTGGATAGTCCTGGCGCAGTGTGCGCCTGCGGTTTTGAAGACAATGCTTGAGTTTGTGAGTACGAAGGAACAAAAAGCCAGCGTGGTGGATGGCTTGTGTATCCAAGGGGATCAGGGCTGGACAGGCTGGATGATGCTGGCGGAGCGTGCACCGGCGTGTTTGGATACAGCGCTTAAGTTTGTGTGCACAAATAAACAAAGAAACGACGTAGTGATTGCGCTGTGTGCTCAAGATCAACAGGGCTTGACAGGTTGGATAGTCCTGGCGCAGTGTGCGCCTGCGGTTTTGAAGACAATGCTTGAGTTTGTGAGTACGAAGGAACAAAAAGCCAGCGTGGTGGATGCCTTGTGTATCCAAGGGGATCAGGGCTGGACAGGCTGGATGGTGCTGGCGGAGCGTGCACCGGCGTGTTTGGATACAGCGCTTAAGTTTGTGTGCACAAATAAACAAAGAAACGACGTAGTGATTGCGCTGTGTGCTCAAGATCAACAGGGCTTGACAGGTTGGATAGTCCTGGTGCAGTGTGCGCCTGCGGTTTTGAAGACAATGCTTGAGTTTGTGAGTACGAAGGAACAAAAAGCCAGCGTGGTGGATGCCTTGTGTATCCAAGGGGATCAGGGCTGGACAGGCTGGATGGTGCTGGCGCGGTGTGCGCCTGCGGTTTTGAAGACAATGCTTAAGTTTGTGTGCACAAATAAACAAAAAAATGACGTAGTGACTGCGCTGTGTGCTCAAGATCAACAGAGCGTGACAGGTTGGATAATCCTGGCCCGGTATGCGACTAATTGCTTAAAGACAGCGCTTGAGTTTGTGAGTACGGATGAACAAAAAGCCAGCGTGGTGGATGCCTTGTGTATCCAAGGGGATCAGGGCTGGACAGGCTGGATGGTGCTGGCGCGGTGTGCGCCTGCGGTTTTGAAGACAATGCTTGAGTTTGTGAGTACGAAGGAACAAAAAGCCAGCGTAGTGGCGGGGTTGAGTCAGAAAACCCAGAACGGCTGGGCGGGCTGGATAATCCTGGCCCGGTATGCGACTAATTGCTTAAAGACAGCGCTTGAGTTTGTTGGTACGGAGGAAGAAAAACAGCGTATCATTGCGTTGTGTAAAGACGGGCATCAGGGCTCAACGGGCTGGATGGTTCTAGCGCGGTATGCGCCTCAGTCTTTAAATACATTGCTTCGGTTTGTGCGGACAGAGCAACAAAAAGTAGACATCGTGACTGCGTTGTGTGAGAAAGGACGACAAGGTTGGACAGGCTGGATAGTGTTGGCACAATATGCGTCGAAGACTTTGAATCAAACATTCGGGTTTGTGCGGACACAGACACAAAAAAAGTGCGTGGCAGATGCGTTGTATGAGCAAAATGGAGATGGCTTGACGGGCTGGATAGCCCTGGCGCGCTATGCGCCTGATGACTTAAAGACAGCGCTTGAATTTGTGAGTACGAAGGAACAAAAAGAGCGTATGGTGGCTGCGTTGTGTCAGAAGGGACGACAAAATTGGACAGGCTGGATGGTGTTGGCGCGGTATGCGCTTGATGACTTAAAGACAGTGCTTGAATATGTGTGCACGGAAGAGCAAAGATATAATATGGTGGCCGCCCTGTGTCAGAAAGAACGTCAGGGCTTGACAGGCTGGCAAATGATTATGCGTGATTCAGCGGCGATAGAAAAAATATATCAATGGCCGGATGTCGGCAAATATATTAGACTTTTGTTATATGCTACTGACACGGTGACTCAGGATCACCTTTCTAAAATACAAAAGAACGAGTTGTTACGCCAAGCGTTGGATATTATATCTAATTATTTATATAGTTCTGGGACTGGTGTTTTCTCGTGGTTGCGACATGCTGGAGGTAAATTAGCGTCAAAGCAGTGTATTACTAAGCTTATAGATCTAAACATAAACAAAAACGATATAAATACCAGTATTTGTAAGATAATGTCTCAATGGGTAAGTCATTCAAACAATCATAACTCTTCACGATCTTCGTTTTTAAATAATTCAGTATTATTCGGTTGCAATTCGAACCATAGAGAGGCTGGTGCTGAGTCACCAGAGCCTGTGCGCAAGTGTTCCGTAAGAGAGCGTTGGCTTTGTTGCCTAACTAAAACATGAACAATCTATGTAATTTTTGCTGTCTATATTATAATCAGCACCCCAGGGTTTTCAAGCAGAAGGCGGTTCATATGCCAAATAAATATCCAAACAAAAAAGGCTGGACGATTCCCAAGCAGAAATACAAGGTGAGCAATTGGCGTGAATATAATAATGCATTACGCAATCGTGCCAATATTGAAATCTGGATATCCGATGATATTATTCATTCGTGGTATGAAAAAGATCGTGTGTATGATGGCAAAGGCGCACCCCAAAAGTTCACGGATCTTGCGATCATTACGTGCCATGAAATTCGGCAAGTTTTTCGTTTAGCGTTGAGGCAATGTCAAGGGTTTATGAATTCAATTTTCAAGATGAAAGCCCTTAATATAAAATCACCGGATTACAGTTGCTTGTCAAAACGGTTAGCGCTTTTAACTATTCAGTCGCCTCGTTACAGGAAAACGGAATCGGCAGATAAAAGCGTTGTGGCTATCGCCCTTGACTCCACTGGGTTAAAACGGTTTGGCAGAGGTGAATGGCATCAGGAAACATATACATTATCAGCCAAACGGAGTTGGCGTAAATTGCATATAGCCGTTGATAATAAACATATTATTCATGGTAATGATTTAACGGATCGCTTTACGGCGGATTGCCAAAGCGTTGCAACGTTATCAAAGCAACTTACTTGCAAAGTGGGCCATGTCAGCGCCGATGGTGCCTACGATAAGAATCCTGTTTATGAAATATTATCAAATTACTTTAAAGGAGCCGCTATAATAATGCCGCCTGATAGTGATGCTGTTTATGATAAAAATAATCATACACAACGTAATGGTAATGTTAAGCAACTAAAAGCATTGGGCCGAATGGCTTGGCAACGAATAAGACAATACGGTTATCGGAATTATTCAGAGTTGGCGATTCAACGCTACAAAAGAATATTGGGTAGTACGTTACATGCTCGAGATTTTGTACGGCAAAAAATCGAATCAATGATCGGTTGTGGTGTGTTAAATAAAATGACACGGCTAGGAATGCCGGCGAGTTATCGTTGCGCCTAAATTTTGCGACACAGACAAAGCCGTGAGGTTAGGCAACAAAGCCACGAGATTTAATTGTCATCGAACAGCTCCTAATTTTGTATTGTGAAGTGTCCCGAAATTCCGGTCTAGATCATGTTTTAGTTAGGCAACAAAGCCTGAGCCAATAGTTGACGGGTCTGTAAATAAGATTGTGTAAATGCGATAGTCAGGGAAAGGTCGTTAAAATTATACGGAGTCTTTGACTATGGCAATGAAAACCAATAAATTAGATCCACAGGTTGTGGAATATTTTCTCAAACATACCAAGACCGCATCTGATATTTTCGGTGATACTGGTTTGTTAAAGGAGTTAAAAAAGGCACTGACGGAGCGTATTCTGGAAGGGGAGCTGACGGACGCGCTGGGTTATGCAAAACACGAAGTGTCTGGCCACAATAGTGGTAATTCCCGCAATGGGCACAGCCAAAAAACGATCAAAACAACAGATGGCGAGATGACCATTGAGGTTCCTCGTGATCGTAACAATGAGTTTGTACCGCAATTGATTCCAAAACATCAAACCCGCTTTGATGATTTGGATGACAAAATTATGAGTCTTTATGCACGGGGTATGACTACCCGTGATATTCAAGATCAGTTGAAAGATTTGTATGGCACAACTATTTGTTCGAGTCTCATTTCTACAGTAACCAACGAAGTGATTGAAGAAGTGAAGGCTTGGCAAAGTCGTCCGTTGGACAAGGTGTATCCGATTGTGTATTTGGACGCTTTAGTGATTAAAGTGCAGCAAGATAAAAAGGTTATCAATAAGGCATTGTATTTGGCTTTAGGAATTAATATCGATGGGCAAAAAGAATTGCTAGGTATTTGGATTAGCCAAAATGAGGGCGCTAAATTCTGGTTGAATGTATTAACGGAGTTAAAAAATCGAGGCCTAGAAGATATCCTGATTTGTTGCGTTGACGGGCTAACGGGCTTTCCTGATGCGATTGGCGCTGTGTATCCTAACACTCAAGTACAGCTTTGCATTGTACACATGGTGCGGAATTCATTGCGCTATGTGGGTTGGAAAAAGAAAAAAGAAGTGGCCGCTGACTTAAAAGCTATTTATTCGGCCAGTACGGTTGAAGAAGCAGAATTGGCGCTGACGAGTTTCTCTGAGAAATGGGATGCTGAATTTCCCTCGATTGCCAAAAGTTGGTTGACTCATTGGGAGCGCATTGTGCCATTTTTTGCTTATCCGGCAGAAATTCGGAGGGTGATTTATACCACTAACGCTATTGAATCACTGAACATGAGTATCCGAAAAGTTATTAAAAATAAACGAGTTTTTCCGTCGGACGATGCCGCTTTAAAACAACTCTATTTAGGGTTAAAAAATATAGCCAAAAAATGGACCATGCCGATTCGAGACTGGGGTGCCGCCATGAATCGTTTTGCCCTTATGTTTGAAGATCGCCTGGCGGATTTTGTATAAAACTTAAAATTCATAAGAGAGGAAATTAATTTGAACGCAATGTAGTTTTTGATAAAATTAAAAAATCAGTTAACACAATGGCTGATTCATAATTCTGACTGACGCGATTTACACAAACTAATAAACAGTCCCTAGTTGACTGAGTTTTTAAAGAACCATGGGTTCTTTATTTTTTTTAGTTTTTGTGTATAATACGCTCCACCGTGTGGCTGTCTTTGCGGCCCGCGTTTTTATTTTCGTTCTATCTGTCTCCGCCAAATTGTTGGCTTGCGCTACAAGGAAAAGGAAACATGCCGGTTAACCTTATACAAAATACACCTGGAAATCGACGAAGAGAAGCGTGCATCAAAGCATTTGCAAGAAGCAGCGAATACGCGGTTTTTTTATTAGCTGCATTCCCAACAGCGGCTTTGAATGGTTTGGCAGCTGTTTCAGGCGATGCAGGAGCGGCTGGAAACTTACACACTTTATGTGATTTGAAAAGGCTTTTAGATGAAGCGGGTACAGGCGGTTTTGTAAAATCTCAGTCTATGCTGTATTTTGTTCGTCCATTTAATGAACGATTGAGTGAGACTACCGGTATGAATTGTCCGCATTGTGATTCAAGTGTTACAAAGGGTTTAAAAAAGCTGACGTCTTTAGGGTATAAACAGTTTGTTTGCAGTGATTGTGGTAAGCAATTTAATCAACGCAGTGGCACAGCGTTGAACTTTATCATGTATCCAACGGATGTGGTTAGGACGGTAGTTCAGTATTATTATCAGTTTAAAGTCAGTCTCCACGATGTAGTTGCGTTAATGGTGATGCGGGGTTTTCATGTAACGCATCAAACGGTTCATAATTGGGTGCATCGTTTTGGTCCGGCGCTTGGGATGAGATTACGGGCACGCCGGTATCAAAAATCCAATGACCGTTGGCACGTCGATTGTACTTATTTACGTATTGAAGGCCGTTGGTGTTATTTTTACAGGGCGATTGATGAAAAGGGCGATTTGATCGATGTCTATTTAAGTGATGTACGAGATCAGCAGGCCGCAGAAAACTTCTTCAAGCAGGCGGCTAAAACGAGTGGCATTTATCCTGAGCAAATCACGACTGATAAAGAGCCCGCCCTTTATCCTGCGATCCAAGCTGTCTTTGGTGAGTATACCGACCATCGGGATAATAACTATTTGAATAATCGTATTGAGCAATCCCATCGAGGCATCAAATCACGTATGCGTGTGATGAAGGGATTCAAGAATATATTTTGCGCATTACGGTTTTGTACAGTCTTTGAAGAAATACAGCAGTTTTTTAGAGAAACAAATAAAAATCTCAGGACAATTCTATCTAAATTTCAAACCTTCAATCAATTATTCCAACAAGCTTTCTGAATAACTCTATTATAGAAGCATATGAGTCAATAGTTGACTGAGTTTTTAAAGAACCATCCGATCTATCGGACAGAAAATATGTCCCATAAATCTCAACTGTCAGATCAAGTCGAGAGTTCTACAGGGTGAAAAAAATGAAATATACACTGACTGTTCTGCTTTACCTAAGCACTATCCTCATTTGCAGTTCTGTTCTCGCGCAAAGCAACCAAGATCATAAAGTAACCGTGTACTTAAAACATATTAAAGCTTTAAAGAATAATGGATCGCCCGCATCAGAAATAGCTAACCAACAATGCGAGCACCAATATAACACACTGCTTGGTTCGCCAGTAAACGCCGTTTTCACACCCGAAGAGCAGGGAAAAGTTGATACCATAGTAGTCTACCAGGGTGTCCGTGTACAAATGTCTCAAACAGGTAATAAATCTACACACAATGCAATTGCAACCAACCCACCTGGGCTGGCTGATGTAAAAGAGATTTTTTACAAAATTACAAATAGTTATACTGATCCAGAAGCTCTGATCAGTTATCTTAATAGAAAGGATTCACGCACTCAATGTGTACTATCAGGTTTTTGATGATAAAACACGGCTCTGTCGCAATTAATTCACGTAAATACAATATTGCTTATGCGCATTTTTCCTGGTCGCAATTAGGCTGCGAGTGCATAGAATTGTTCAAACACAGCCATATTAGCAGCATTTTTATACTGACCTTTTTGGAGCATGTGATGTAATTCAATCCCAGCTAAAGTTGCCTCAGCTGTATCAAACGATTTAAATCCCATCATCGGTTTTATAATTCTTTTAATGCTGCGATGATCTTGCTCCACAATATTATTTAAATATTTTATGTCACGAACAAAAATAGTTATGAAAACTCCACAAATCATCGATAATAATGTCAATATTAAATTAATCGATTTTAAGGCTGATTTATTTGATCCACTTTTATCAATGGTAACTTTCTTTGGTAGCCCATGAGTCCCGATCGCTTTCTTGAAAAAGCGTTTCGCCGCTTGTTTATCGCGTTGTTTCGATAGTAAAAAGTCGATCGTATTACCCTCTTTATCAACAGCGCGATATAAATAATGCCAATCGCCTTTTACTTTGATGTAGGTTTCGTGCATTCTCCAACTACCACCGACAGGAGATTTATGTTTTTTCCGGAATTCTGCTTCCAATAAGGGCGCGTATTTAATAACCCAACGATTTATTGTGGAGTGATCTACATTGACTCCTCTTTCTAGCATGAGTTCTTCAATATTTCGGTAGCTCAGCGCGTAAGCTAAATACCAGCGCACCGCCATCAAAATAATCCCCTTCTCAAAATGGCGCCATTTGAAATTGATCATATCACATCCTTCTACGTAGATAATTCACTATAAGCCATCAATTATACACACCGGCTTCGAGATTTGCGACACAACCTTAAATTTTACTCTAACTGACCAGGAGTGTCAGATCAAGTCTGAAGGTTTACAAGTTAGGCAACAAAGCCTTGACGATCTTAGAAAGATTCTTTAACCTGGAAAATAGGACGGCCTGAGAAATTAGTAAAAACAATGACGAGAATTAATGCCAAAGTTAATTGCTTATTTTTTTTATTTATATTATTAATAATCGCTTTTATATATTTTTATTTACATAAATTAAGCCAATATGGTTTCGTGCCTTTAAGATATTTATTACTTTTCTCTGTAATAATTTCATTTTTTTTCTCATGGGTTAGACTGCCCAGAATTAAGTTCAGATTTTTTTTAGCGCTAACAGCATTATCAATGACACTTTGGATACTTACTTTCAAATTTGAAAGAAACATTTCAGCTTTGATAGTGAATATTTTCGTCTCATCCCCTAATAACCTACTTTTCTGGTCAACGGTAATTAGCTTTCATGCGTTACTAATTTCTATTCTATGGAAGGATGAAAGTAAAAGGGCATTGACGGCTTATTGCGTTTCTATCATCATTGCATTATCTTTATTTTTAAGTTTTGGAATGCAGCTGTCAGCCGCATATTTAAAGAATTCTTATCAAATCTATTCTGTCTATAAAATTGCGCAACTGCAACAAAGTCATGGTGGTTATTATCTTCCAATGAATGCAGAATATCAGTATAAAATGGCGCTTCTCAAAATAAGAAAACCTGAAATCATTATACTTGGCACATCTCGTGTTCTTGGATTCCGACAATGGATGTTTAACGTTTCATTTGTTAATATGGGGCGTACCTTTGGTGACGTGGCAATGCTTTCAACTGTAAAAGATATTTTGAGAATCCATAAGCCTAAAGTAATAATTTGGGGGATAGACTGGTGGGATTTTATTCAAAATAGCCGGACTCAGTGGGCCAAAAGAAACTATAATGGCACAGAAATAGTATTTCCACAGTTATTAATGCCGTATGAATGGATTTTTCAAGGAAAAATTAGTTTGACAGAATTTATTCAAGTTGCGCTAAAAAGAACTGCCAATGGCCTTGACAATAATTCTTTTAGTGTTCCTGCAAGGCATCATGTTGAAGGTTATGCAAAAGATGGTTCTATTCATTACTTTGCTGCATTACAAGCTCTGACCTCTAGTAGTTACAGATTCCGAAAAGCATTGCGTGAAATTTTGACCTCCGCACCGAAATCAGGATATTTTCAAGTAGGAAAAAATATCCCTAGGAAAAAATGGGTTGAGTTTCGTCAGCTACAAAGACTACTTAAAAACAGAGATGTTATTCTTATCACTTACTTAATCCCTGAACCAACACCAATAATGGCTGCTATGAAACAATCTCACCATTATGGCTATCTGGATGAATTACAAAATGATGCTAATAGATTAAATCCCTTTTTTTACGATTACATGAATCCTAAGAAACTTGAAGCTTCATCATGTGAGTTCATTGACGATTTACATTCAGGGGATATAATGTCCATGAGAATTTTGCTGATGCTATCTCGGGACCATCATAACGGCTTGTATAAATATATTAATGAAAGGAAATTACAAATGCTTGTTAATACTTATGCAGGCCGAGCTAGTATACCTATTCCTAATGATAGGAATAGCGTACACGAAACTGATTTTTTAGGAATGGGGTGTCATAAAAAGGATATAAATCTTTCGAATGCTTTTTAATTCTTTCACGTTCATCTTATTATTTTTTCCTATTGTAATAATGGGCATATATTTTATAAATAAATTATTTGGCCATGACATTGCTATATTTTTCCTATTGACTATGTCATTTATTTTTTATGGATTTGCCGAAGCTAGTTTTCTGTTGTTAATTATATTGTCTATAAGCTTCAACTTTTTATTAGGGTATTTTTTAACCACAAGGCTACGGCATCGTTATCAAGTTATGAAGAGCTTGCTAATTTTTGGTGTACTTGGAAATACTTTATTATTAGCTTATTTTAAATATATGAATTTTTTCATTAGTAATATTCATTTCTTTTTTGGCTTTAATCTATCTTACATAAATATTGCTCTACCCTTAGGAATATCCTTTTTTACATTTCAGCAAATTGCTTATCTAGTCGATGCTTACCGAGGTGAAGCCAAAGTATATGCCTTTAAAGATTATGCGTTATTTATTACTTTCTTTCCGCATTTAATTGCCGGACCATTAGTCCACCATAAAGATATTATTAAGCAGTTTGAAGACCCGTCAGTTTTCAACTTTAAAGCTAGAAATATATCAGAAGGATTTACATTATTTTGTATTGGATTATTTAAGAAAGTTATTCTTGCTGATGGAATAGGGCAATATGCAAACTTAATTTTTAACTACATAGAGCAAGGTCATGATGTATCTTTCTTGCCTGCTTGGTGCGGCATACTTGCTTACACATTTCAAATCTATTTTGATTTTTCGGGCTATTCTGATATGGCGATTGGATTAGCAAGAATCTTGGGCGTTAGATTACCCTGTAACTTCAACTCTCCCTATAAATCTACATCAATTATCGATTTCTGGAGGCGATGGAATATAACATTGTCTGGATTTTTAAAGTCTTATCTTTATATTGGGCTGGGAGGCAATCGTAAAGGCAAGTTAAGGCGTTATATAAATTTAATGATAACGATGACTCTAGGTGGGTTGTGGCATGGCGCTTCATGGACGTTTGTTTTCTGGGGGATATTGCATGGTTTTTATCTGTGCATCAATCATGCATGGCGCTCAATAAAAAAACTTTACGGTGCTTCTGATCTGCATTCTATTACTTGGTTCAATGCTACGCTCTCAAGAGCAGTCACATTCTTAACAGTTTCTATAGCTTGGGTCTTTTTTAGAGCAAAATCTTTTTCTAATTCAATTACTATGTTGAGAGGTATGTTTTTATATAATGGACTTACACTACCTAAACATTACCAAGATCTTTTACAAAATTTTATATCAGTAAAATTTATAAATTATAATGATAAAATAAATTATCTAGTAAAGCCCAATGAGATATTGATGATACTTATTTGTTTTTTAATTATATTATTGCCGAATAGTCAACAATTTATTAATAAGCATTTCTTTAGCGAAAAGTCTGATGGTTTTATTTTTATTAAGTCCACTGGCAGTGCTATCATAAAATATACATGGATCGCTCTATTTTCATTAATTTTTGTATTCTGTTTAATTTTATCATCTAAACCAAATGCATTTATTTACTTTAAATTTTAAGATAATCTTTCTGGCCCGACGCATCAGAGTGCGCGCTGACGCATCTAAATTCTGGGTACTATGAATCAAGTAGTTATGAGCTTTCTCCAGCTAACTTTTCGAGTTATTCTATGAACGGTTCTTTAAAAACTCAGTCAACTATTGACTCATATGCTTCTATAATAGAGTTATTCAGAAAGCTTGTTGGAATAATTGATTGAAGGTTTGAAATTTAGATAGAATTGTCCTGAGATTTTTATTTTTTTCTCTAAAAAACTGCTGTATTTCTTCAAAGACTGTACAAAACCGTAATGCGCAAAATATATTCTTGAATCCCTTCATCACACGCATACGTGATTTGATGCCTCGATGGGATTGCTCAATACGATTATTCAAATAGTTATTATCCCGATGGTCGGTATACTCTGACCTTCCCCCTAAACTAGTACCAGGACACCGATGAGATATTCATGTTAAGCAGCCTGTTTCGCAAATTCAATAGGCGGCATATAATTTAATGAACTGTGTGGTCTTTTAGTATTGTAGTGCTTTCTCCATTGGTTGATTTCATGTCGGGCTTCTTCAATTGAACGAAACCAGTGTTGATTTAAACATTCGTTGCGGAACTTGCCATTTAAGCTTTCAACAAACGCACGATGCGCGCCATGGAGAGCGAAGCGAAGGCGCGTATTCCGCGGTAGGCTCGGATTTTTTGCCGAGCGTAAGCGACTGCAAAAAATCTTTACGAGCCGTCAAGTCATTTGAGAGCCCGTGCGTAGTCGAGCCGTGAGGTCGCGGAGCGCGGGCGACGAGGACGTCCGCGGCTATTTAAGTTGTCGCGTATTGCGAGTCGATTATTGACAGGGATGGCAATAATCTATCACGAGCATCGCGACACGCTTGTTCTGCGTTGGCTTTCCAGGTTGAATGAAAGCAAGCTTGGTTTTGTTTTCCCTGGACCAAAAGAACATTGCTTTGCTTGTAAACTCTGTACCATTATCACAAACAATTTGTTTTGGCAGCCTGCGTTGCTCACTAAGCTCTGCTAGGAAGCGTGCCACCTGACGTCCTGATATAGAAAATGCTGTTAGCTGGCCAATAAGTTCACGATTAAAATCATCGATAATGTTTAGCACACGAAAACGCCTTCCATTGGCCAGCTGATCGTAAACAAAATCCATCGACCAACGCTCATTTCTCTGAGTCGGTGATGACATCACTAATCGTAGTCGCTGTATTTTTTTACGCTTTTTTGTACGCACCTGGAGCTTTTCTTCTTTGTAAATCCGGTAGGTTTTTTTCTTATTCATGACAAGCCCCTCTGCTTTTAAGAGGCTGTGAAGCATTAAATAACCATACCGAGAATACTGAGCTGCCAATTCTTTTAATCGAGCTCTAATCAACTCGTCTCGTCGCTTTTTGGGTCCGTAACGGTAAGCCGTTCGACTTAGCCCGACTAGCTTGCAGGCCATTCGTTCACTCAGCTTAAAGGCGCTCATTAAGTGACAAACAACCTGCTTCTTGCTAGCAGGCGTTACCACTTTTTTGAAACAACATCCTTGAGCGCTTCATTTTCTAACATCTTTTCAGCCAGCAGCTTTTTTAACTTATTGTTCTCGGACTCCAGCTCTCGCAGGCGCTTAGCTTCGTTAACCTCTAGGCCAGCATACTTGCTACGCCAATTGTAAAAAGTACCGCCAGATATGCCTAAGCGACGGCACAGGTCTTCCGGTTGTGTCGCAAATCTCGAAGCCGGTGTGTATAATTGATGGCTTATAGTGAATTATCTACGTAGAAGGATGTGATATGATCAATTTCAAATGGCGCCATTTTGAGAAGGGGATTATTTTGATGGCGGTGCGCTGGTATTTAGCTTACGCGCTGAGCTACCGAAATATTGAAGAACTCATGCTAGAAAGAGGAGTCAATGTAGATCACTCCACAATAAATCGTTGGGTTATTAAATACGCGCCCTTATTGGAAGCAGAATTCCGGAAAAAACATAAATCTCCTGTCGGTGGTAGTTGGAGAATGCACGAAACCTACATCAAAGTAACAAGCGTGTCGCGATGCTCGTGATAGATTATTGCCATCCCTGTCAATAATCGACTCGCAATACGCGACAACTTAAATAGCCGCGGACGTCCTCGTCGCCCGCGCTCCGCGACCTCACGGCTCGACTACGCACGGGCTCTCAAATGACTTGACGGCTCGTAAAGATTTTTTGCAGTCGCTTACGCTCGGCAAAAAATCCGAGCCTACCGCGGAATACGCGCCTTCGCTTCGCTCTCCATGGCGCGCATCGAAGGCGATTGGCATTATTTATATCGCGCTGTTGATAAAGAGGGTAATACGATCGACTTTTTACTATCGAAACAACGCGATAAACAAGCGGCGAAACGCTTTTTCAAGAAAGCGATCGGGACTCATGGGCTACCAAAGAAAGTTACCATTGATAAAAGTGGATCAAATAAATCAGCCTTAAAATCGATTAATTTAATATTGACATTATTATCGATGATTTGTGGAGTTTTCATAACTATTTTTGTTCGTGACATAAAATATTTAAATAATATTGTGGAGCAAGATCATCGCAGCATTAAAAGAATTATAAAACCGATGATGGGATTTAAATCGTTTGATACAGCTGAGGCAACTTTAGCTGGGATTGCATTACATCACATGCTCCAAAAAGGTCAGTATAAAAATGCTGCTAATATGGCTGTGTTTGAACAATTCTATGCACTCGCAGCCTAATTGCGACCAGGAAAAATGCGCATAAGCAATATTGTATTTACGTGAATTAATTGCGACAGAGCCAATTTAACAGCCCCATCTTTAAACTCTTGGTCATAACGAGATTTAATTGTCATCGAACAGCTCCTAATTTTGGATTGTGAAGTGTCCGGAAATTCGGGTCTGGATCAATTTAAGTTGTCGCGTATTGCGAGTCGATTATTGACAGGGATGGCAATAATCTATCACGAGCATCGCGACACGCTTGTCTTTGACACGTCTAAGCTCTCGTTTTAACTGCTTAATTTCAGCCTCTTGTTGGCTTAAATGTTTCATCGCTGCTTTTACCTCTTGTGGCTGACGTTCTTTTTTTAGTCAACTGTAAAGCAACGTAGGTTTAACGCCAAGTTCTTGTGCAATTTGAGCAATCGGTTTATCGGATTCTTGGGCTAATTTAACAGCTGCCCATCTTTAAACTCTTGGTCATAACGAGATTTAATTGTCATCGAACAGCTCCTAATTTTGGATTGTGAAGTGTCCGGAAATTCGGGTCTAGATCATCTTCAGAAGAAACAGAATTTCTAATAGTCCTAAATAGACCGGCTGCTACCCTTGGGCTTTCAGGAAACGCCAAATTATCACTGAGAATGCTGTTTGATTGTGGCCCATCCTTCTTCTCTTGAGACTCTTCTATGAGGTTCCGCAAGGTGCTTGTTAGTATTTCTGCCGGGGCATTCTGTTGAGGGCACATTGTTTCTATGCCCTGTCTTAGACCTTCTTCACCATAATACGGCGAAAATATATGCTGCTTTATAGGTTTGAAAACCTTTGTGGAAGCATATTTTTCGGCCAATAAATAAACTAATTGAGCTTTATATTCGAGCGAATCTGTCGTTACCGACAACCCAAAGAAATGAAGTATAAAGAGGTCCCTGTCATTGCAATCTAAACCTTCAATATTAAAATTATTATTTATTATAGATTCCTTAGAAAAAAATGGAAGCAGATTGAATACAGGATGATTTTGATTAACACCAGAAATCTGAGAAACATGTTTATAAATTATTTCCTGAAACCCCTCTGATCTTCCTTGTATTAGTTTAAAAATCCTGGTAGAAAATACGCTTGAGCCTGGGTTACCAAATCCATAAAGGTCGCATTTTTCTTCAAAAGATAATTGCTTCATTTCATCCAAAGTAGCCATACATTCAATTTTAGCGTCTAATTCTGTATGGTTTTGCCTAGATACTACCAAGCAGTCTTGGATAATGCCGGAGCCGCTTTCTATAGTATACACCAGGTTGTATGGACATATGACTAAACCCAGCTGATTGCAACCCGAAAACGCCTCATCGCCAATACTCGTGACGCTATCGGGAATCGCGATGGATTGCAGACTCCTGCAATCCGCAAACGCCCAACCACCAATACTCGTGACGCTAGCGGGAATCGCGATGGATTGCAGACTCGTGCAACCCGAAAACGCCTCATCACCAATACTCGTGACACTAGCGGGAATCGCGATGGATTGCAGACTCGTGCAATCCGAAAACGCCCAATCACCAATACTCGTGACACTAGCGGGAATCGCGATGGATTGCAGACTCGTGCAACCCAAAAACGCCCGACTAGCAATACTCGTGACGCTATCGGGAATCGCGATGGATTGCAGACTCGTGCAATCCGAAAACGCCTCATCACCAATACTCGTGACGCTATCGGGAATCCTGATGGATTGCAGACTCGTGCAACCCGCAAACGCCCAATCACCAATACTCGTGACACTAGCGGGAATCGCGATGGATTGCAGACTCGTGCAACCCGAAAACGCCGCATCACCAATACTCGTGACACTAGCGGGAATCGCGATGGATTGCAGACTCGTGCAACCCAAAAACGCCCAACCACCAATACTCGTGACACTATCGGGAATCCTGATGGATTGCAGACTCGTGCAACCCGCAAACGCCCAATCACCAATACTCGTGACACTATCGGGAATCGCGATGGATTGCAGACTCGTGCAACCCGAAAACGCCCGACTAGCAATACTCGTGACACTAGCGGGAATCGCGATGGATTGCAGACTCGTGCAACCCGAAAACGCCCGACTAGCAATACTCGTGACACTATCGGGAATCGCGATGGATTGCAGACTCGTGCAACCCAAAAACGCCCAACCACCAATACTCGTGACACTATCGGGAATCGCGATGGATTGCAGACTCGTGCAACCCAAAAACGCCCGACTAGCAATACTCGTGACGCTATCGGGAATCGCGATGGATTGCAGACTCGTGCAACCCGAAAACGCCCGACTAGCAATACTCGTGACACTATCGGGAATCGCGATGGATTGCAGACTCGTGCAACCCAAAAACGCCCAATCACCAATACTCGTGACACTAGCGGGAATCGCGATGGATTGCAGACTCGTGCAACCCAAAAACGCCCGACTAGCAATACTCGTGACGCTATCGGGAATCGCGATGGATTGCAGACTCGTGCAACCCGAAAACGCCCGACTAGCAATACTCGTGACACTAGCGGGAATCGCGATGGATTGCAGACTCGTGCAACCCGAAAACGCCTCATCACCAATACTCGTGACACTATCGGGAATCGCGATGGATTGCAGACTCGTGCAACCCGAAAACGCCCGACTAGCAATACTCGTGACACTAGCGGGAATCGCGATGGATTGCAGACTCCTGCAACCCGAAAACGCCCGACTAGCAATACTCGTGACACTATCGGGAATCGCGATGGATTGCAGACTCGTGCAACCCGAAAACGCCCAACCACCAATACTCGTGACACTAGCGGGAATCGCGATGGATTGCAGACTCGTGCAATCCGAAAACGCCCAACCACCAATACTCGTGACACTAGCGGGAATCGCGATGGATTGCAGACTCGTGCAATCCGAAAACGCCCAACCACCAATACTCGTGACACTAGCGGGAATCGCGATGGATTGCAGACTCGTGCAACCCGAAAACGCCCGACTAGCAATACTCGTGAGGCCATTATGAATAATTAACGATTGGATTGCTTGTTTCTGTACGGGAATCTTCGTCTGCAAGCGTAAGAAAAGAATTTTTTTTTCAATGATACCGACCAATTGGGCTTGGTCTGTATGCCAATTTTTTATGGTTATTCCTTTATCGCTACCAGCAAGGAAAGCTGTTGTTTGCATTTTTTACTAACCTACATCAGTTATAAGGGTTCTTTAAAAACTTAATCAAATATTAGCTAATGTTAAGACTCTGTCGCAATTAGGCTGCGAGTGCATAGAATTGTTCAAACACAGCCATATTAGCAGCATTTTTATACTGACCTTTTTGGAGCATGTGATGTAATTCAATCCCAGCTAAAGTTGCCTCAGCTGTATCAAACGATTTAAATCCCATCATCGGTTTTATAATTCTTTTAATGCTGCGATGATCTTGCTCCACAATATTATTTAAATATTTTATGTCACGAACAAAAATAGTTATGAAAACTCCACAAATCATCGATAATAATGTCAATATTAAATTAATCGATTTTAAGGCTGATTTATTTGATCCACTTTTATCAATGGTAACTTTCTTTGGTAGCCCATGAGTCCCGATCGCTTTCTTGAAAAAGCGTTTCGCCGCTTGTTTATCGCGTTGTTTCGATAGTAAAAAGTCGATCGTATTACCCTCTTTATCAACAGCGCGATATAAATAATGCCAATCGCCTTTTACTTTGATGTAGGTTTCGTCCATTCTCCAACTACCACCGACAGGAGATTTATGTTTTTTCCGGAATTCTGCTTCCAATAAGGGCGCGTATTTAATAACCCAACGATTTATTGTGGAGTGATCTACATTGACTCCTCTTTCTAGCATGAGTTCTTCAATATTTCGGTAGCTCAGCGCGTAAGCTAAATACCAGCGCACCGCCATCAAAATAATCCCCTTCTCAAAATGGCGCCATTTGAAATTGATCATATCACATCCTTCTACCTAGATAATTCACTATAAGCCATCAATTATACACACCGGCTTCGAGATTTGCGACACAACCCTTTCTCGTGCTCTCACCCGGTGTATGTTTGTTTGTGAAATCGCAATGCGATTTTTTAAAATTAGAATACGTTGAATACAGCACATCTAAAGGGGTTGTTTTATCGTTCGCACAATCTATAAGCTCGTGAAACGCTTTTTTAAAATCACAATACATTTCATGAACAGATTTTTTATATTCATTCATTTGATTGGTCCTTTTTTTCTGTACGGTTTGTTATGCGGCATTCTTCAGCTCCAATTCAACATCCGTCGCTGAAATAAATCTAACAAAAATTCATTAAGCATTTATGGAGCAAGCGTATAATCTGAATTAGTCAGCCATCCAACAACTCTGTCTTGTTTTTCAGTCGAGATAGATATAGTTACAAAAAAAAATTAATACTTTATGAAAAAAAAACAAACTCTAGGGTATCTTTCTGTACAAAAATTAACTTTTGCTTATTTTCTGAGCAATCTCCGATAATGTCCCATTATCGTAACCTATTTTTCCGTGCATTTTTGGGGGCTCTGTCGCAATTAATTCACGTAAATACAATATTGCTTATGCGCATTTTTCCTGGTCGCAATTAGGCTGCGAGTGCATAGAATTGTTCAAACACAGCCATATTAGCAGCATTTTTATACTGACCTTTTTGGAGCATGTGATGTAATGCAATCCCAGCTAAAGTTGCCTCAGCTGTATCAAACGATTTAAATCCCATCATCGGTTTTATAATTCTTTTAATGCTGCGATGATCTTGCTCCACAATATTATTTAAATATTTTATGTCACGAACAAAAATAGTTATGAAAACTCCACAAATCATCGATAATAATGTCAATATTAAATTAATCGATTTTAAGGCTGATTTATTTGATCCACTTTTATCAATGGTAACTTTCTTTGGTAGCCCATGAGTCCCGATCGCTTTCTTGAAAAAGCGTTTCGCCGCTTGTTTATCGCGTTGTTTCGATAGTAAAAAGTCGATCGTATTACCCTCTTTATCAACAGCGCGATATAAATAATGCCAATCGCCTTTTACTTTGATGTAGGTTTCGTCCATTCTCCAACTACCACCGACAGGAGATTTATGTTTTTTCCGGAATTCTGCTTCCAATAAGGGCGCGTATTTAATAACCCAACGATTTATTGTGGAGTGATCTACATTGACTCCTCTTTCTAGCATGAGTTCTTCAATATTTCGGTAGCTCAGCGCGTAAGCTAAATACCAGCGCACCGCCATCAAAATAATCCCCTTCTCAAAATGGCGCCATTTGAAATTGATCATATCACATCCTTCTACGTAGATAATTCACTATAAGCCATCAATTATACACACCGGCTTCGAGATTTGCGACACAACCGCAAAAAACAGCTTAAGATTTAGAAACTCACATTTTTTGATTATTGTCCTAACTGGCAAGGGATTTTATTTATCCAAAGTCCAAAGCATAGCGGCTGATGCCGAGTACGGCGTGATGTGCGTTCAACAATTGCTGCGTGCGCGCAATTAACTGATCAATGTCGGTAGGGTCGATGCCGGCAAACTCCGAGTGATCGATACTCAGATCCATGATATAGGCATTGCCGTGTTGAATATCGTGGGGCAAAACGTTTGAAAGTTCATTGCGGTGTTTTTTTAATACATCATGCAATGTTGTCATGCGTTGTCGCTTTTTGGAGCTTTAAAAAAGAAGAGTAATAGCATGCTGACGACAATGCACAATGTCGCAAATAAAAATGGCAGGCGTGGATAATAATTAATGAGCCAGCCCGATAGAAAAGCCGTGAACATCCACGCTAATCCAAGCAGTGTGCTAGCAATGCCCATAATCCATCCTTGATGCTCTTTGCTGGCATGATTCGAAGTTAATGCGAGCAAAGAAGGGTAGGCCATCCCAACAAATAAAGCGATTATAATAATAAATATCCATTGTGCGATAGCCCCGGGAATAAATGTGCAAGCAATGAAGCCGATGACAATCATCAAAATGCTGGTACGCAGAATCCTTTCAACACTGACATAACGAATCGCCGTGCGATAAATAAGTGTCAACCCGAGCGACATCCAAAAACCAATATAGCCAGTGAATAGACCTACTTGTGTGGTGGTATAATGAAAAGACTCGGATAAATATAAAAAGATGACTTGATAATATTGGCTCCAAGCTAACTCCATTAACAAGAACACGAGTAATAATAGGCTGACGCTCGACTTGCCGATGATGGTAAATAATACATTTAGCGATTCGCGAGCAGATGTCAGATGTAGTTTTTTCTGGTCGCCCGGTTGTTCGTGATAGAAAATCAGCAATAAAATGATATTGACTAACGACAAAACAACGCCGGCCCAATACGGTGTCATCACATTAAACCATCTAACAAGATGTGAATCGGATAAATAACCGCCGCCTAAAGGCCCTAACACCATCGCGAGAGTCATCGCAAACCCAATCATGGCGAGGTAAAGGGCTTTTTGTTTGCCAATCGTAAAATCCGCGATTGCCGCTTGAGCTACCGGTTGACTACTTGATGATGCGCCGGCGATGAAACGCCCTAACAGTAATAAAGTCAAACTACCCGTTAGAATGCCGATAATCGGTAAAATAAATCCTATGAAAGAACCAACCAAACACCAAAACATCGTTTTCTTGCGCCCGTATCGATCAGAGACGTTACCAATAATAGGGGCACTCAATAAAAATGCTAATGGTGATAGCGTGACTGTGATGCCATAGAGTAAATTGCGAGTGGTTAAACTTGTGGATGGTGAGAGTAATCCATATTCGCCATGAATAAATAAGCGCAGCAACACCGGGATCACTAAAAAATAACCCAGCGAGTCGATAAAAATAACGAGAAATAAAGGAATTAGTCGGCTAGCTTTGTTATTTAAACTGTTCATAATGTGCAGCCAAAACAGAAGTGACACAACCCGTGATCTTTTTTGCCATAGGAATATGCAAAAATTCATTAGGACCATGTGCATTGGATTTCGGGCCTAATAGGCTTTGTTGCCTAACTAAAACATGAACAATCTATGTAATTTTTGCTGTCTATATTATAATCAGCACCCCAGGGTTTTCAAGCAGAAGGCGGTTCATATGCCAAATAAATATCCAAACAAAAAAGGCTGGACGATTCCCAAGCAGAAATACAAGGTGAGCAATTGGCGTGAATATAATAATGCATTACGCAATCGTGCCAATATTGAAATCTGGATATCCGATGATATTATTCATTCGTGGTATGAAAAAGATCGTGTGTATGATGGCAAAGGCGCACCCCAAAAGTTCACGGATCTTGCGATCATTACCTGCCATGAAATTCGGCAAGTTTTTCGTTTAGCGTTGAGGCAATGTCAAGGGTTTATGAATTCAATTTTCAAGATGAAAGCCCTTAATATAAAATCACCGGATTACAGTTGCTTGTCAAAACGGTTAGCGCTTTTAACTATTCAGTCGCCTCGTTACAGGAAAACGGAATCGGCAGATAAAAGCGTTGTGGCTATCGCCCTTGACTCCACTGGGTTAAAACGGTTTGGCAGAGGTGAATGGCATCAGGAAACATATACATTATCAGCCAAACGGAGTTGGCGTAAATTGCATATAGCCGTTGATAATAAACATATTATTCATGGTAATGATTTAACGGATCGCTTTACGGCGGATTGCCAAAGCGTTGCAACGTTATCAAAGCAACTTACTTGCAAAGTGGGCCATGTCAGCGCCGATGGTGCCTACGATAAGAATCCTGTTTATGAAATATTATCAAATTACTTTAAAGGAGCCGCTATAATAATGCCGCCTGATAGTGATGCTGTTTATGATAAAAATAATCATAACCTGAGTTCTGTATAAGAAAAGGAATAAGTGAATGAAATAATTGAAAAAAAGACCGGAACCGCTAAAATTTAGCTCCAAAATTACAGCTAAATAATGTAACAGGAGTTAATCATGTTGGCACCGGTCACGGAGATTTTTTGTGATATGGATGATTTTTGCAAGGATTATTTGAAAGGTCAATCAAAGTATTTGCTACCGAACCCAGACAGAAAACGAGATCGAGCGATGCAAATGAGCTTGTCTGAAATTGGCACCATCATTGTGTTGTTTCAAATGAGTCACTATCGCACATTTAAGGATTTTTATTGTGGATGTGTTTTACAAGACATGAAGAAGTATTTTCCTACGGCGCTGAGTTACACACGTTTTGTCGCCTGCCAATCAGCAGCGCTAATGATGCTCGCCGCCTATTTGCTTTCGAGAAAGGGCAAACACACGGGATTGTATTATATTGACTCAACTACACTACGCGTATGCCACAATAAACGAATTTATCGAAACAAGGTTTTCAAAGGCATTGCTAAACGCAGTAAAAGCACAATGGGCTGGGTTTACGGCTTTAAACTACATATTGTGATTAATCATCAAGGGGAATTAATCCGTTTTTGTTTAACGAAAGGGAACGTGGATGATCGCGCTGTTGTTAGAAAATTAATGGCTAATTTAAAGGGGTTGGGCGCTGGCGATAAAGGGTATCTTGGAAAAGATCTTGCGGACGATTTGGCAAAACACGATTTAAAATTTGTGACAAAAGTCCGTAAAAATATGAAGAACAAAATGCTTTCTGCATTTGAAAAGTTTTTCCTAAAACAACGTGGCATCGTAGAAACGATTATCGATCAGTTGAAAAACTTGTATCATGTTGAGCATTCGCGTCATCGTAGTCCGATTAATTTTTTAGTCAATACCCTTGCAGCGCTAATTGCCTATTCTTGGCGACCAAACAAACCAGGAATAAAAACCAACAATATAAAGAATAATTTATACGCAGTTATCCAGAACTGAGGTTAATCATACACAACGTAATGGTAATGTTAAGCAACTAAAAGCATTGGGCCGAATGGCTTGGCAACGAATAAGACAATACGGTTATCGGAATTATTCAGAGTTGGCGATTCAACGCTACAAAAGAATATTGGGTAGTACGTTACATGCTCGAGATTTTGTACGGCAAAAAATCGAATCAATGATCGGTTGTGGTGTGTTAAATAAAATGACACGGCTAGGAATGCCGGCGAGTTATCGTTGCGCCTAAATTTTGCGACACAGACAAAGCCGTGAGGTTAGGCAACAAAGCCCCGTATAGCATAGTGTATTATCCGCTCAATATCTAAAAAATTAATGGATTCAAAAGAGCGCCATATCTCTTCCCAGCCTCCCGATAACTCCGGGCGATGAAGACAGTCAACCAACGTGCGTTCAATCGTTGTGACTCGTATATCCATCCCCATACGATCATGCAGCTTAGTTTCTAAGCATACATCATCTGGCTTTAGTTGGGTTGGGTGGCTTAGTTGCTGATACTGTCCGTATTCAGAAAATAATAAGCCAATTCGTTCATCTGAATTAAAGTAAACGGTCGAAGCAAGCGAATAAGCAAGCGCATGAAATTCCATCGCCGTGTGATAGCTAATTACAGCATCATTCGTCATACGGCCTGCAATGAGAAAATAATCGCTTTCTATGTAGATGCCCGGTAAATAATCGTTTGTGACTAGATAATATCCGCGTCGTATACGGGCTAGATGTTTTTTAGCGAGATGGTATTGCAAGGCAGCTTTTAGCGTATTTTGATTGAAATCTCCTGAAGACGATAAATATTCCACTAGCTCGTCATAGTGAAACAAGGGGTTTTTTTTAAAAAATGCCTGAAAGCGCATGATATGTTGACTCTCTAGCAACTTAATACTAACAACATTAGTATCTACTAATATAAAGAACAACAGACGTATTAATTTAGCATTTTTATACATGAACATCAACCTGATTATAGCCGAATAATCTGAACCCGCTGTCTTATCCATTCTCACTAATCTTGATTGCTGCTACACGCCCAAAATTTTATACTTAATTGAATATTAATGAATTTTTCTGCTACATCTCTAAATACTTTCTGGTTGTCTTGCTACAAATCCGAATACTTGATTCATGCCCTGCTCATGTCACATGCTCCCCTGTAGACGTCACATAAAACCCTATTATTCCCCTGCAAATGTCACATTTGGCGCCTGTAAGTGTCACACTTTCCCCTGTAGATGTCACATGTTCCCCTGTAGGCGTCACACTAAGTAACCATTATCCTTTTAAAATCAATAAGTTGTATACCTATAAACTAACACATTAAACATTATTAAACATAAACAAACAGTTTGTTAGGAGATTAATTTTGTAAATATAATAAGCAATCTGATTGAGTTATTTAGGGCTTCACCCATTAATTTAATAATTAAATTTAAAATAAATCTTTATTAATCAATATATTATTGTCAACTCAAGTGGCTTGAGTTGCTCAAGTTCTTAGAATTCGCTGCAATACAGCCGTTCTCATTATCCTACTTTTAACCCCCTCTAGTGTTGGAAATTCTTTCCTAACTTGAATAATTGCTTTGTCTATTTGAAGCTTGAGCTGGTATTCAATGATAGCTGTCTCCATTTCATCAAAGCCATGCATTTCATCGCTATAACTAATAAGCTCCAAGAAATCCTTTAATGAGAATAATTGTTCTATAGCTTCTGATATCCATTTGCTTTTTCCTCGTAAACCATACCCATTTTTAATAACTCTTTCGCGTAGTTCTGTCTTCAAAGAATTGGGCACAGCAAATGCGATTTTTGATTTTGTTGACATGAAAAATCCTTATTAAGCTTGTTCAAGTAATTTGACTAACTGTTTAAACGCAGATGATATAGATTTGTGATCTTCCCAGCGCGTATTTGAAAACTCAGAGCTAAAATGTTGGAAGTTCTGATGTTGCAGAATGGTTTCAATAATTGTTTTTGCAGCTTTTGTGCTTTCTGTAAATCCGAAGTTAATTTTCGTAGCTGCCCTACCCTTTTTAGTGTGAGTTTGATTAGTTTTTGTTTCTCTGACTAATTTTTTGAGTTCAGAAAGAGTTGAGCCGTGTAAGCATGCTTCCAAGAGCATAGGCTGCAGTTTTTCTTCTGATTTTGCAATAAACGCTACTTTTTCAATATTCTTAATTTCGCCGCTTTGAATGTGTTTTCTAATGGAGTCAGAGGCATTAAGTACGTGACGATAATTAACAGCTTGTTGTAATGAACATCCAATCAAGTGACTTAATTCAGTTGGAGTGATTTCCTGCTGTTGCTTATTTTTGCTCTGAGCAAAAGCCGAGAGAATCTTTTCTAAATTTCTCATCCTTTCCCAAAGGGATAGATCTTCACGCTCAATATTTTCTATCCACTGTATTAAGCTGAGTTTCAGCTCATCGGGTCTAGAGGTAAGTACTTTAGCTGGAATGTCCTGCTTATTTGCGATGATTGAAGCAAGAGTTCTTCTTTCCCCGGCTATAAGTTTATACTCCTCCCCTTGTTTATAAACGACAATAGGATTAATGACACCCTGCTCCACAATCGACTTTGCTAAACTTTGCAATGACTCTTTTTCAGCTGACTTTCGGCTGAATTCATCATCTGTTTTAGACATGCCCTCATAAAGATCACTGAAGCTGAGCAGCATATCTCTTGGGTTCGCTGGATCGAGGGAGATTTTTCTAAGAGGGATAATTTCTATATGTAGTTCTCCAGCATTATTTTTTGCAGACGATACGGTATCGTCTAATGCTTCAGCCAGATTCCCTCTAATTTTGAATGATTTTTTTGCCATGGTTATATATCCTTTTCATGATGGTTTTACAGACTACTTCACATTCTTTGCGAGCAATATGATCCTTGGGAAGATCAAACACACTTTTTGGTCTGTCCTCTTTCACGCGAAGTTCCCCGTAGATTACTCGTTCTTTAATCTTTCTATCAATCACAAAATCTTTGGTCGACTCAAGTGACTTGAGTTGTTCAAAAAAATTCTTATGTAACGAGACTTCGCGAACACGATTAGCCATTATCCCAGCCAGATTAATAGGGTTTTCAGCAGGGCGTGCATATGTTTCTTGTTTCCAAAGCTGCATCATGCCGTAAATACCATCTATAGAATCTTCTTCCATTTGGGAAGGTATCACCATGTCGGTGCAGGCCTTGATGCCAGCAATTGTAAGAGGGCCTTTGGAAGGAGGCGTGTCTATGACGATTACGTCATACTCATTTTGAACTTCTGGAAGCTGAACAAAACGTTTAAGCTGAAGGTGAACCTTTTCTAAAACTTCATTTTTTGTTACAGCCTCAGCCTCCTGCAATTTATTTGAATGTGCTGGCAACACTTCGATATGCTTAAAGTCTGTAGGGTAGGGGATTACTTCTTCCCCATAAAATATGTTCGCAATACTACTCCTGCCATCCCAGCCTACATCTTCCTCGGCGTTATAATCAGGATGTAAAGGTGGTATTTTCCCGCCCTTGTATACAGGATCATATTCTAGGTTTAGATAGTATTTAGAGAAGTTGGCTTGAGGATCAAGATCTACAGCAAGAACACGTTTACCCATAACGATAGCAGCATACTCGGCAAGCATGATGCTCATGGTGGTTTTACCTTCCCCGCCCTTGTTCGTTGCATTTGCAATTACTTTTGTCATAAGTGCTCCTTTTGCAGAATTATGTCATAAGTTATGACTAAGCATAACACGTGCTTGTGAAAAAGTTAAATATAAGATAGCATTATAAATGTCATAGCTGCGTATGTGACATGATTTTTGTAATATGATTTTACAAGGAAGCTTTATAGTGTGTGCAATAAGAACCAAAAATTTAGTTTTGGTCAAAAAAAGTTTCGAATCGAAGCGTTAAGAGGCTCAATTCGAAATGTGACATTTACAGGGTCTAAAAAGGAATTAAAAATGCAGTTAGCAACGCTGGCACAAAAAAATACACTTGAGCTTAAAAAACATGTGGGTCTAATTCACTCAACAAATAAGCTAACGCTGCTAGAGCGGAAGATAGCTAATGCATTATTGTATC